>JAFAOB010000057.1 GCA_019238055.1 Alphaproteobacteria bacterium | reverse complement strand
CGGCTGCGCGCGAGGTTGATCAGTTCAGTTCGTTGCTCGGCAGAACACGACAATGCGACCGCGACCCGGCTCACCCGACACCTCAAATGGTATGCACACCTCAAATATTATACAAAATATCGCATTTCAACGCAATTAAGCACTAGTTTTTTCCATGCACCCTAATTAGTCCCAAGCGCGCCCAGGCGCAGTTAATTATTCGAGGGTGGCTCCCGAGCCTGCCATGTCGCAAGAGTTTGCGACATCGAACCGCCCTCTGAGGCGCATCGCCGGCTCGATGTTTTCACGTCGGTTTTGTCGCAACCATGTCGCGCGGAGTTTTCAGAAGCCGTTTGTACCCATTGAAATCGCTTGGTTTTTTTTGAGAGGCGATGGGACATAAAAAAAGCCGCTACGGTAGCGGCTTTTTTTATGTAACGAATTGACAATAATAGTGTTTTCTGGTAGCGGGAGAGGGATTTGAACCCCCGACCTTGGGATTATGATTCCCCTGCTCTAACCAGCTGAGCTATCCCGCCGCGGCGGCCGCGAGATAACAGATGCGATGCGGACGGTCAATACGAGGCAGCTGTCAGTGTGTCTACACCGCAAGCTTAGCTCGTGATGGTACCCGATTAAGCTCCTCTTCCATGACAATTGCTTTGGTGCTTCAGGATGCCTTCGACCGGCAGCGTGCGTTCGGTTTAGTCCGAGTGCAGTCGCAGATCTCTCGCATATGTGGACGATGGTCGCTTGAGCAGCGGGAGGTCTTGCACTCGGCTAATGATTTAAAGGAGCTTGGCTGGCAGCGAATACGAAGAGTTCAGATATCCCCCCTGATGGAATGCGAGGAGCAGGGCTAGTCATAATAGGGGTGGCTCAGTTGGCTGAAGGCTCTTATAGTAGGCCAACCCATGAGCGGATAAGGTGTCCGATTTTGTGACAACGGGACTGCTCGAGGAGGTTGCAGGTCTGCCTCAGTCTTCCGGCGGCACCTTCGACAGCGGTAAGACGATCGCGCAGGTGCCGGATTTCGCGCTTTAACGCGATGTTGTCCAGTTCCTCGAAGCTCGGCGTTCCAGCCTGGTGTCGGCGCTCACGCCCGACCCTGACCAGATTGGGGTCGGCAAGCTTGTGATGCGATCGCCGCACCTGTTCGAGAGTTATGTCCACCGGAAGAACGGGCTTCAACTTTTTGAACAGATACTCGGGGTCCTCAGCTAATCGCGGGAACGCTATAAAAACCATCGGCACATCGGCATCGACCAGCCGCTCGATCAGGTGGTGGAACCCGACGGCTAGCACGCGGGCCTGATCGACCGGATTGAGCGAAAATACGGTGCCGCCGGCAATAGGGCCACGGTCCGACCAGGTTCTTTTGATTTCGGCCATCCAGGGCGCGCATTGATGAATGTGTCGGAGCTCGATAATTGTGCGGCTAGTGGCGGCATCGATCAGATTCCGGATTGGAATGACCACCGCTTCGATTTCGATTGCTGAATTGCTGAGGGTCTGTTCGATGAATTGATAGGCCCAGGGTGATTTGACGACATAAGGCAGATCCGCGGAGGTATCCCAAAACCCGTTTTCGAGGCCCGCCTGGGCCGTCTCGTCCCAGGCGCCGTCGCCGAAGCGGGAAATGTGGGTGTCGAGCCCGAGATCGGTGAGAAAACGAACGAGAAAGCTCGTCCCAGCCCGTCCGGTTCCGGCTATTACTAAATGCTTGCGTTGCGATTGCGTGTCGCGCGGCGCCTCGTGCAACGCACTCATACCGTGCCTGCTGGAGGTGGTCTCGGATCAGTTTTAGGGTGATAATATTTACCGTATCCCCATCGAGATGACGCTTCGCTGAGAGCGTTCAGATCACAATTCCGAGATGCCGGGTCGTGCAGCAACACGCAAGGGTACGGTTGCGCACCGTCACATTGTTTAGAGCGGTTTTTCGGTCAGTTGAGTCCGATCCCAAAGAGAGTCAAGAACATCAAGGATTTGACCATGACCTGGGGCCGTCGCGAATTCGGTTGGAATTTGTTGACGTAGCCTCCGGTTGGATGAGGATATTGGATCAGGCCGCGAGGTCAATCGGGTTATCGGCGAGGTCCTGGCTGAGGGTCTGCCATCCATCGATGCGTCGCATGACGATCTGACCGGC
>JAFAOB010000484.1 GCA_019238055.1 Alphaproteobacteria bacterium | reverse complement strand
AGAGGCCGCATCCGCGCTTTCACCTCCCGCAACGATGACGCCCATAATTCCAGCGTCGTCTCGATCGATACGCCACTCATCTAAACACTCCCGACCACGGGAGAGATAGGCAGGGCTCAATCAGAATGCAACTGTAGGGCTAGGGCGGTTGTGCACCCAATATTCGTAAGTCGAGCCGCGCAAATCGAACAAGCGTTCGCAGACCGCCCCCAGCCGTTCGACGACGCGTTTCGACGCGTGATTGTCGGGTCGGATGAAACTTGCGGCGCGCGGAACGGGAAAATGCCCAAATAATCATTCGCGGGCCGCCGTCGCTGCTTCGGTTGCAAAACCCTGCCGCCAGAAGGGTTGGTCGAGCGAATATGAAATTTCCGGCTCGGGCCAATCGAGCGGCTGAAAAATGCCTGCGCTTCCGATGAAAGCACCGCCGCCGAGTTTTTCGCAGGCCCACATGCCATAGCCGCGCAACGCCCATGCCCCGAGAGAGGAGGCCATTGTGTACCAGACTTCGGCTCGGGTCGAGGTGCGGCCCCTAACCAGGTAGCGCATCACTTCGGGGTTCGCCTGCATCGCGGCATAGGCATCGAGGTCGCTGGCGCGAAACGCGCGCAGCCTCAAGCGCTCTGTCGTCAGCGTGGGAATCTCGAATGTCGTCATTTTGATTGATCGCCGGCGTAGCTCGTCAGATCGATGAATTCGAGCACGGTGCCGTCGGGATCGTGGAAATAGGCCCGCGGGCCATTGAGCACACCGCCTTGCCGATCCTCTTCAAAGGTGATCCTGACATCGTTCGCGCGCAGATGGTCAAGTGCCTTGTTGTATTCGTCATGGGCGACCGCGAAGGCGTGATGAACGCCGCCGTGATCGTCTTGCATCGGATTTATCGGCGGATCGCGCTTGACGAGGATTACGCAGGTCCCGGCGGCATCGAGAAACGCCATTCTTCCACCGCCCACCGTCTGCAGATGCCGGCAGCCGACGATCTTGGTATAAAACCGGGTGCTTTTGGCGACGTCGCTGACCGGGATGCTGAAATGGGCAACCGATTTAATTGCGACCATTCGATCCTCCCTCTTATCTGCCGTCTATTATCGAACGGTTAGCCGCCATCGCGCCAGGATCAAGATCGTGCGAGCCATTTGGTGCAGGCCGCCCGATGAGCTCATTGACCGAGAAGCGGCGATTCTTTTGCCGATTCTCCGCACGACGCGGATTTACGGTTGTTCCTTCAGCCTGATGCTCGGCGGGCGACCTTCGCTTTAGCCTGAACGGGTGCAGGCGGCTTTGCTGTGTCGGGCTCTGGTTTGGCTGGGCGGGCGATCTTGACCAGCGCCTGCAACAAGCGGGCGACGCCGGTGAGGCGCTGCTTTTCATCATCCCAATTGCGCAGATAGATGATCTTTTGGTCGGGGCGGATCTTCAACGTGCCGGCATTGCGCTGGATCAGCTCGACGAGCCCGGCCGGATTGGAGAAACGATTGCCGCGCAAGGTGATGACGGCCCCTTTGGGCCCGGCCTCGACGCGCTCGACTCCAGCGGCGCGGCAATCGCGCTTGATCGCGATGATCTGGAGCAAGTTTTCGACTTCGGTCGGCAATGGACCAAAGCGGTCGATCAGTTCGGCAGCAAAGGCGTCGATCTCGCGCCGGTCAGAAAGTGTCGCGACGCGCCGATAGAGGCCGAGCCGCACGCCGAGATCGGCGACATAGCTCTCCGGGATCAGGACAGGGGTGCCGATCGTGATCTGCGGTGTCCAGTCCTCGACGGGTGCGATGGTGCCGTCGCTGCGCGCCGCCGCCACCGCCTCTTCCAGCATGTGCTGGTAGAGCTCGATGCCGACCTCGCGAATATGCCCCGATTGCTCGTCGCCCAACAAATTGCCGGCGCCGCGGATGTCGAGATCGTGGCTCGCCAGCTGAAACCCGGCGCCGAGATTGTCCAAGGTCTGCATGACTTCGAGCCGGCGTTGCGCCGTCACGGTCAATTTCTTGCGCTCGGGCAGGGTCAGATAAGCGTAGCCGCGCACCTTGCTGCGCCCGATCCGGCCGCGGAGTTGATAGAGCTGGGCCAGCCCGAACATGTCGGAGCGATGGACGATCAACGTGTTGGCCGACGGGATGTCGAGGCCGGATTCGATGATGTTGGTCGACAGCAACAGGTCAAAGACACGGTCGTCGAACGCGGTCATCACCGCTTCCAGCTCCGAGGCCGCCATGCGGCCATGCGCCATCGCAAATTTGATTTCCGGTACGATTTCACGCAGCCCCTGCGCAACCTCGTCGAGATCGGCAATGCGCGGCACGACGTAAAACACCTGCCCGCCGCGGTCGCGCTCGCGCATGATGGCTTCGCGGATCGTGACCGGATCGTAGGGCATGACAAAGGTCCGCACCGCGAGCCGGTCAATCGGCGGCGACGCGATGATGCTCATCTCGCGCACCCCCGACAGCGCCAATTGCAAAGTGCGCGGGATCGGTGTCGCGGTCAGCGTCAAGACGTGGACGTCGGCCTTGAGCTGCTTCAGCTTTTCTTTTTGCGCGACACCAAAATGCTGCTCTTCGTCGACAATCAACAGCCCAAGATGGGCAAAATGCACGTCTTTCGCCAACAGCGCATGCGTGCCGATGACGATGTCGATACGCCCTTCGGCCAATTCCTTTTTGACCTCGCGCGCCTCCTTGGCCGAGACCAGCCGCGACAATCGCCCGATCCGGATCGGCAGGCCGACAAATCGCTCGGTAAAGTTGCGGTAATGCTGGCGCGACAGCAACGTCGTCGGCACGACAACCGCGACCTGGCTGCCGGCCATGGCCGCGACAAAAGCGGCGCGCAGCGCGATCTCGGTCTTGCCAAAGCCGACATCGCCGCAGATCAGCCGATCCATTGGTCGGCCCGAGGCCATATCGGCAAGGGTGTCCGCGATCGCGTTCAGCTGGTCTTCGGTTTCGGGATAGGGAAACCGGGCGGCGAACTCCTCATAGATGCCTTCGGGCGGTGTGACCACCTCGCCCGGCCGCAATTGGCGCTCGGCGGCGACGCGGATCAATTCGTCGGCGATGTCACGAATGCGCTGCTTGACCCGCGCCCGCCGCGACTGCCACGCAACCCCGCCGAGCCGGTCGAGCTGCACCCCGGCATCCTCAGAGCCGAAGCGCGACAGCACCTCGATGTTCTCAACCGGCACGAACAATTTGTCATCACCGACATAGAGCACGCGCAGGCAGTCATGCGGCGCGCCGGCGACATCGATCGTCTCGAGCGCCTCGTAGCGGCCAATGCCATGCTCGACATGCACAACGAGATCGCCCGGCGACAGCGTTGTCGCCTCGGTGATGAACTGATCGAGATTGCGCCGCCGCCGGGCGGTTCGTGCCAACCGATCGCCGAGGATGTCCTGCTCGCCGAGCAACACCAGCGTCTCGGTCGCAAAACCCTGTTCCAGCGGCAATACGGCGAGCCCAACCGAGCTGGCCGGCAAGTCGAGCAGAGCGTTGCCGTCGGCAATGCGGTGCAGATCGACGGCACCGCGCTCGCGCAACACGGTGGCAAGGCGATCGGCGGAGCCTTCGCTGAACGCGGCGATCGCGGTTTTGCGGCCTGATCGGCGCTCGGCTGCGAGATAGTCGCGCACCGCTTCAAACAGCACGATCTTCGGATCGGCGCGCTCGGCGGCAAAGTTGCGCACCGGCCGCGCACCGGCATCGAACGCATCACCCGCCTCTGCGGCGGCCGCAAACGGAGAGATCTGGACAATCGGCCGGGCAGCGAGCGCGCCGCGCCATTCGCGGTCGTCGAGGTAAAGCCGCTCGGGGCGCAACGCACGGTAAACCGGGGCGGCGCCGCGCGCGGCTCCGGTCACATTGCGTCGCGCGGCATAGAATTCAGCGATCTGATCCGTCCGGTGGGCACGGACTTCATCCGCTTGATGATCAAACGAAATTCCGGCTCCGGGGAGATAGTCGAACAGGGTTTCGAGTTGCTCGTAATAGAGCGGCAGCCAATGCTCCATGCCGACATAGCGGCGTCCGGCGCTGATCGATTCATAGAGCGGGTCGTCGGTCCCGGTGGTGCCGAATTCCTCGCGATAGCGCTGCCGGAAACGGCTGATCGAGGCGTCATCAAGCAGGACCTCGCTGACCGGGCGCAACACCGCTTCGGATTCAGTGCCGGTCGAGCGCTGGGTCAGCGGGTCAAAGCTGCGGATGCTCTCGATCGTGTCGCCAAAGAAATCGAGGCGCAACGGTTGGGCAGCCCCCGCCGGATAAAGATCGACGATACCGCCGCGCACCGCGAATTCGCCGGGCTCGCGCACCGTGTCGGTGCGGAGATAGCCGTTGTTGCGGAAAAAGCTCTGCAGCCGGTCGCCGCCGATCCGTCCCCCCGGGCGCAGGGTCAACACCCGGCCGTCAAACAGCCGTCGCGGCGGCACGCGCTGGATCAGGGCGTTGACTGTTGTCAGCACGATGAGTGGCGTCGTATGAGCGCCGCCGGCCGCCTCCCTCCCCTCTCCCGCTCGTGATACGAGGTGAGAGCGAGGATGCACCACTGCGAGCCGGGTCAACGTATCAATGCGCCGGCTGACGATATCGCCGTTTGGCGACACCCGGTCATAGGGCAGGCAATCCCAGGCCGGAAAGGCCAGCGCCTTAATCTCGGGATGAAAAAACGCGAGTGCCGCGGCAAACCGCGCCATTCGCCCATCATCGCGGCATACGTGCAGCCAATTTCGGCCCGCTCTGGCATCAACCAGTCGGCCGACCACCGCCGCATCATGGCCTTCGGGCGCGCCACACAGGATTGTCGCGCGCGGCTGCGCCTTCAGCGAGCGGACAAGTTCGTCGATAGCATTCATCCCAGGTGGACAGCGGTGCTCTCGTCAACTTCGCGGCGGTCAGCACCTTCTCCCGCAGTGCGGGAGGGGGCGGACCCAGCGGCGACGGGCCGGGTTGGTGATGGTGATCGTTGCATGGGGGAATTAGCGGGTTACGCCAGCATCATCCTGCCGGCGGCGCGCAGTGGAATCTGAGCAGCAATCTCGTCACTTCATGATCGTGCTCTACAGGCAGCGCCGCCCGGCCGCTGACCCAGTCGAACAGATCGGCGTCATTGCATTCGAGCAACCGTTCATAACGATTGAGCTGGTCGGCATCAAAGCCATCGAGGTGCGCCTCGGCAAAGCGGCCAAGAATCAGGTCGCTCTCGCGCGTTCCACGGTGCCACGACCGGAACAGCAGGCGTTTGCGGCGGATATCGGATGGGGCGGGCACGTGACGCTCTTGGCGGTGTCGCAGCAGGGATATAGAGATCCTGTGTCGCCATGTCAGCCCGAACTTCAGTCGGTGTAAACTTTGCGCCCCGCCATCCTCGATCGGCTATTTGCGCCGGTTATCTCACTCCCCGGCATTGGGCCGCAGCTCGGCCGCTTTTTCGAGCGGCTGGCAGGCCCGCTCATTGTCGATTTGTTGTGGCATCTGCCGACCGGCATTATCGATCGGCGAGCTGCACCAAAGATAAGGGCGCTTGAAGCCGACCAGATCGCCACTCTCCAGCTTCGAGTCGAGGCGCATGAGCCTGGCACGGGGCGCCGACCCTATCGGATCGTGTGCGCCGACGACAGCGGAATTCTGACGCTCGTCTATTTCAATGTCAAAAGCGATTATCTGACGCGCCTATTGCCGATTGGCGCCGAGCGCATCGTCAGCGGCAAGGTCGAGTTCTATGGCGGCATGGCGCAGATGCCGCATCCCGACCTCGTCCTGCGCCCTGACGAGCTCGACCGGCTGAAACCGATCGAGCCGGTCTATCCGCTGACATCGGGATTGGCCCCTCGCATCGTGCAGCGGGCGGCGGCAGCGGCCCTCGAACGCGTCCCCGAATTGCCGGAATGGATCGACCGCAGTCTGCTGCGCGAGCGGCATTGGCCTGAATGGGCCGAGGGGTTGCGTGAGGTCCATTCTCCGAATGGCGAGGCCGATCTGTCCCCCTCGAATCCCGCACGCGAGCGGCTCGCCTATGACGAGGTATTGGCAAGTCAGCTCGCCGTCGCCCTCGTCCGCGCCTGTCGCCAGCGGCGCCGCGGCCGCGCCATAATCGGCTCAGGGAAGTTCACTGCCAAGGTCGAAGCCGGGCTTGGCTTCGTGCTGACAGGCGCCCAGCGCATGTCGCTTGCCGAAATCGGCGCCGATATGGCGCGACCCCATCGCATGATGCGGCTATTGCAAGGCGATGTCGGCAGCGGCAAGACGCTTGTCGCATTGATGGCGATGCTGGCGGCAGTCGAAAGCGGCGCGCAGGCCGCCTTGATGGCGCCAACCGAGATCCTCGCCCGCCAGCATCAGACGACCTTGTCCCGTCTCGCCCGCCCGGCGGGGCTTGAAATCGGGTTATTGACCGGTCGCGAAAAGGGCCGCTCGCGCAATGCTACACTTGCTGGCCTCGCTTCGGGTCTCCTGCCGATTGTGGTCGGGACCCATGCCTTGTTGCAGCCCGATGTGATGTTTCGCGACCTTGCTCTTGTCGTTATCGACGAGCAGCACCGCTTCGGTGTCGAGCAGCGCCTCGTACTCGCTGAAAAGGGCCGTGACGCCGATAGCTTGCTGATGAGCGCCACACCGATCCCGCGCACCCTGATGATGACCGCTTACGGCGATCTCGACGTTTCGCGACTGACCGAAAAGCCGCCCGGCCGTCGGCCGGTCGACACCCGCACCATTCCGATCGAACGCCTCGATGCAGTTACGGCCGCGGTTGGCCGGGCGCTGATGCAAGGGGCCAAGGTTTATTGGATCTGCCCACTGGTCGACGAATCTGAAGATGCCGATCTCGCTGCCGCGCGCGAGCGGGCCAAGGCGCTCGAATCATTGCTGCCGGGACGGGTCGGCCTCGTCCACGGCCGGATGAAACCGGGCGAGAAGGATCACGTGATGGCCAGCTTTGCGGGGGAGAGCATCGACCTTTTGGTGGCGACAACAGTGGTCGAGGTCGGGGTCGATGTTCCGGCGGCGACGGTTATGGTCGTCGAGCGTGCCGAGCGGTTTGGCTTGGCGCAGCTGCACCAGTTGCGCGGTCGCATCGGCCGCGGCGACAAGCCTTCGACTTGCCTGCTGTTATACCAGCCGCCATTGGGCGAGGTGGCGCGCCGGCGGCTT
>JAFAOB010000482.1 GCA_019238055.1 Alphaproteobacteria bacterium | reverse complement strand
TGTCGAAAGAACTTTTGGCTGGTTCAACTGGTACCGGCGTTTATCCAAAGACTACGAACACAATCCAAAAACGTCAGAGGCCATGATCCACATCACCGCTTCTACCCTCATGCTTAAGCGTCTGGCATCTTTGTAAACAAGCTCTTAAGGAGCAGAACCGCTCGCTCTTTGCACGAGGGGAGTCGGCGATTATGCCGGGTCCCAGCCGATGGCGCGGCGCAGGAAGTTGTAGCCGAGGGCGGTGAACGAGGCGCGCTCGCGGTTGTCTTTGCCATAGCCATGACCGCCGGCGGCCGGCTCGTAAAAATAGGCCTCGTAGCCCATCGCCTGCAGTTTCGCCGCCATCTTGCGGGCGTGGCCGGGGTGGACGCGGTCGTCGCGGCGGCTCGTCGCAATCAGGATCGGCGGGTAATTCTGGCCGGGGGCGGCGCGATGATAGGCGGAGATCTCTTTCAGAAAGTTCCAGTCTTCCGGGTTGTCGGGGTCGCCGTATTCAGCGATCCAGCTGGCGCCGGCGTGCAGTTTCGAATAACGGCGCATGTCGATCAGCGGGATCGTACAGAACAGTGCGCCAAAGCGTTCCGGATAACGGGTCAGCATGTTGGTGATCAGAATGCCGCCATTCGACCCGCCCTCGGCGGCAAGGCGGCCGGGGCGGGTCACGCCGCGGCGCACGAGGTCGGCAGCGACAGCGGCGAAGTCGTCATGCGACAGGCGCTTTCCTTCGCGCCGCCCGGCTTCGTGCCAACGGGTGCCAAATTCGCCGCCGCCGCGGATATTGGCAACGGCACTGGTGCCACCGCGTTCGAGCCAGAGTTTGCCGATCGCCGAATTGTAATACGGCAATTGCGATACGCGGAACCCGCCATAGCCCGACAGATGGACAGGCGCTTCTCCGGTTTCGCCGGCCGGCCCGACCTGGGTGTAAGGAATTCGCGTGCCATCATCCGAAATAGCCTCGTGCCGGGTGATGACAAGGCCCGTCGGATCGAAGGCCTGCGGTGCGCGCTTTAAGATCTCGGGTGCTGCGCTCGGGCGCACCAGGAACAGCGAGGGCGGGGTCAGCGGGTCCTGCGCGCTGGCCAGCAGGTCGCCATTTGACTCCTCGGTTCGGACATCGAGCGGCCAGACATGCGCGACGCCGATATCGGGAAGCCCGGTAATCCGCTCCCGCGACCAGCCGGCGTCCGATGGCGTGAGCGCCTCAAAGACCGGTCTCAATTCGTCGAGGATCGGCAGGATCAGGCGGCCGCCACACCAGAAAAAACCCTGCAAGGCGCGACGCTCACCAGGTTCGAACAGCTTTGTAAAATGGCGGTCGCCGGCCAGAAAGGCGGCGAGCGAGATGCCGAGAACGGTATCGGGCGCATAGCTCTCGGCGTTGATGTTCCAAACGCTACGGCGCTTGACCGCGAGCCAGCCGTGATGCCACGTGGCCGCTGTATCGGTCGGGAGATCGAGCCGGATCTTGGGGCCGGTATGATCACCAAGAAACACGTTTTGATCGAAAAAGCCCAATTGCTCGGCGAACCAGACGCGCTCGGTTTCGCTGTCATGGTCGACATCGGCCCAGACCGACATGTGCTCGACATCTGTCGAAAAGATCACCGGAGCGGTCAACGGATCGCTGCCGCGCCGCCACAGCCGCACCGTGCGCGCATAGCCCGAATGGGTCGCCATGCCATCGCCAAGGGGCGAGGATAGCAGCAATGTGTCGCGATCGAGCCACTCGGCTCCGCCTTTGGCCTCCGGCAGAAAAAATCCGCCGGGTACGAAATCATGCGCCGCAAGATCGAATTCGCGCAGTATCCGGGCATCGGCGCCGCCGCGCGACAGCATCAGTATCGCGCGGTCGTGACTGCCCGGACGTGTTACGGCTCCACTCCAAATCCAGTCTTCGCCCTCCCGCGCCGCGAGCGCGTCAAGATCGAGCAGGATTTCCCAATCCGGTGTTTCGGTGCGGTAGCTGGCGAGCGTTGTCACGCGCCACAGCCCATGGGGATGCTCCGCATCTTTCCAGAAGTTGAATACCCGGGATCGGCGCCGGGCAATCAGAGGAATGTTGTCGGGCCGGTCAAAAATCGTCGCGAGAAGGTCGCGATCGGCGGCAAAGCGTGCATTGCCGAACCGCTCCAAGGTTGTCCGATTCTGGGCCTCGACCCAGGCAAGCGCGCGCTCCCCATCGATCTCTTCAAGCCAGAGATAGGGGTCGTCATCGGGGGCGGCGAGCGTCGGCCGCGGATCAATCGCCAGCATTGCGGGAGCACCTCCTTCTTGATCGCGCGATTACATCGTAGCCCGACCGCTTTGACGCCAGGGCTTGGCGAATCGGCGATTGCCATCGATCGAAGAGGGGTTGCTGTCGCCAGCCAATTTGTGCATGTGCTAAAACTGAGAAGTGCGCCTGTCATGCAGGCAAGCGCTCGCACTGCGCCGAGCGAAATACCCGGCTCGACGGGCCAAGTTCTGAAAGAGGGGAATTCCGCATTACCCCTGCGGCGGCACTGTTTTGTGCAACCGCGAATATCGCCAGTACCCGATCGCGGGAACCTCGGCGTGCGGCATTTGTTTGGATCAATGATCAGCAGCCGGAGGGCGATACCCCCGCCTCTCCCGGGATGCGAATGGAGGAATAATGCTTTATTGGGCTCTGTTATTTCTGATTGTTGCGATCATCGCCGGAATTTTCGGTTTCGGCGGCATTGCCGCAGCGGCGGCAGGCATCGCAAAGATCCTGTTCTTCATCTTCTTGGTGATCTTTGTGGTGGCGCTGATCTCAGGCCTCGTCGCCCGGCGAGGACCGACCGTCTGATCGCCAGAGCCGTTCGGCTCACTCCACGGCCAGCACGCGCGCCAGTTGGCTCAGCGCCTCCTGGTGTCGCTCATTGGGAATTTGCGCGAAGTTTCGCGCCAATTCCAAGCACATGCGTTCCCTTGGGGTGACCGAACGGTTGCCATCGTGCTCGAGACCGGCAAAAAAGTAGCTGACCGGCACACCCAATACCTGGGCAATTTCGAACAAGCGTCCGGCCGAGATCCGGTTGATCGCCCGCTCATATTTGTGTGCCTGCTGATAGGTGACCCCGATCAAATCGGCAAGCTGCTGCTGGGTTAAACCCAGCATGATGCGCCGCTCGCGCACCCGACCACCAACGTGACGATCGATATCCTGTGTACGGGCGGTGGCACGCCGCGCTGTCGAGAGTGCCCGCGGCGCCTCGGCTGTATCCAAGGCTGATGCCTCCCCAGCACCGCGCCGCGCATTGATCGTCTGTTCCTCGTCCTTCATATCGCTCACTCGATCAAGGTCATGAAGCCCGCGCTTCCGGCGAGGGGAGCGCGTCAAAATTCTATCATGTTCGTCTTGGAACGTGCACGCTACCGCAAGCCGCTGTGCTCAACCGCACGGCGTCGGCGCATGGAACGGTCGCGATATGTCAATTTTTAGGCACGCTTCGCTACCGCAGTGCACCACGCCGCTCACATCTGCACCGAGCGCATGCCCGCTGCGTTGACAGTCTGGCTGCACCGGTGTTACCGACGCTCTATCGAATCGAATCTGAGATCGATGCCACGAATCTCGATTGGCGAGTGCTCGCTCTATTACGAGCGGCAAGGAATGGGCTTCCCCGTCCTGTTCATAACCGGGCTCGGCGGCTATGCGTCGTTTTGGCGGGATCAGGCCGGCGCTTTCGCCAAGCGCTTCGAGGTCGTTACCTTCGATCATCGCGGGATCGGCCAGAGCGATCCGGCCCGGATGGGATATACCGTCGAACGCATGACGGTTGATGCGATCGCTTTGCTCGATGCACTCGAGATCAAGCGCGCGCATGTGATCGGCCACTCGACCGGCGGTGCGGTCGCCCAGGTGATGGCGATCGAACACCCCAATCGGCTCGCGGCGGTCGTGCTGTCGGCCACCTGGACTAAGGCTGATGCCTATTTCCGACGACTCTATTCGTTGCGCAAGGAAATTCTCGAGCGGCTCGGCCCCAGCATCTACCTGCAATCGTCGACCCTGCTGTGGTATCCGAGCTGGTTTATCGCCCGCAACAACGAGAAGTTGAGACAAACCGAAGCTCAGCATCTCGCGACCTTTGCTCCGACTGAGATCGTCATCAATCGCATCGACGCGATGCTGGCGTTTGATCGAACGAGCGAGCTTGGGCGCATCAAGACCCCGAGCTTGGTCGTCGGCGCCGAGGACGATATTGTCACCCCCGCCTATTTCTCCGAAGAACTGGCGCGGTTGATCCCCGGGGCCGAGATAAAGCTGTTCCCGCGTGGCGGGCATTTCTTTACTCATGTGCGGGCTCGGGAATTCAACAACGCGGTCTTGCCGTTTCTGGTATCGCACACCCCCAACTGACACTCTCCTACATCGATGGCGGCCGACACGTATATTGCTCGGCATTGATGCCGCTCTCGGCTGCGCCGGGTATGAGCGGGCCGCGCAGTACTGCCTCGCGAACCGGGCGGGTAGGATTGTGTTAGCTCTACGGGATCACGACAACTAATACCAAATCTCGATGAGGAGAACTCATTCCGGCGATCGTTACCGTGCCTTGCCGTTCGAGCCCGCGGGGTCCTTGCAAGGGCACAGACATATATAGGTTCTTGTTATTGGGATCTGGTAT
>JAFAOB010000314.1 GCA_019238055.1 Alphaproteobacteria bacterium | reverse complement strand
CGATTCTCCACGATGCTCCAGTAACGATGCTCTTTGCCGTCCTTCTTGCGCTTGGTGTGACGAAGAAACATGACGCCGCACAGGATACCCGCGGCCACCACCCGAAAAATGGCCTAGGTCTTCACTACAGCCGTTTTCGCCAATTTCAGCCGATCGGCTCCTTGCCGCTCAATTACTTGCCGGACGAAAAATCGAAAATCCTGCCACCAATCGGCCAAGTCAGGCTAGATACGGCCGAGTGGGTGACGCAGAAAATCCGCATGCTCGCGCAATGGCAGCCGCCCGTTGTCGAACTTAAGGACTGACCGCGATCAGCCCGGGCATGCAAAGGCGATGTCGCGCTCTAGCTTGGGATCAACCGCCAGCGCAGGGTCTCGCCGGCGCGAAACGGGATAACCGCCATATCGCCCTCACCGATGCGCTCCGGCACGACGCAGGGCTCATGCCGCAAGGTCACCCGCTCCTCGTTTGCTGGGAGCCCATAGAACGCGGCGCCGTTCAGCGCGGCAAAAGCCTCGAACCGGTCGAGTGCAGTACGTTCCTCGAACACTTCAGCATAAAGTTCAAGGGCGCATGGCGCGGTAAATATGCCGGCGCAACCGCAGGCCGTCTCTTTGGCCGGCTGCATGTGCGGTGCGCTGTCGGTGCCGAGAAAAAACCGGCGGTCGCCAGAGGTCGCGGCACGGCGCAACGCCTGACGATGCTTTTCGCGCTTGGCAATCGGCAGGCAATAGAGGTGCGGACGGATTCCCCCGGCGAACAATGCGTTCCGGTTGATCTGAAGGTGATGCGCGGTAATCGTCGCCGCAAGGTTCGCACTGGCGGATTGAACATACTCGACCGCCTCTTCGGTCGTGACATGTTCGAGCACGATCTTCAGCTCCGGCAGTCGCCGGCGCAACGGGTCGAGCACTTGCTCGATAAAAACCGCTTCGCGGTCAAAAACATCGATTGCTGCGTCGGTGACTTCGCCATGGACGAGTAACGGTATGCCGATCGCGGCCATGCGCTCCAGTACCGGCTGCACGCGCCTGATATCCGTCACGCCAAACGCCGAATTGGTGGTCGCATGCGCCGGATAGAGCTTGACCGCGACAAACACGCCCTCGGCGAAACCGCGCGCGAGCTCTTCCGGATCGGTTGTATCGGTCAGATAACAGGTCATCAGCGGGGTGAAGACCCCTTCATCTCCCCCGTGCAGGCCCGCCTCACGGCCTAGTGCTGCAAGAATGCGCGCGCAATAGGCGCGCGCTGTGTCGACGGTCCTGATCGGCGGCAGCAAATTCGGCATCACGATCGCGCGTGCGAATTGCCGCGCAGTGTAACGGAGAACCTGTGCCAGCATCGCACCATCGCGCAGATGCACATGCCAGTCGTCCGGTCGGCGCAACGTTATCGATCTGGGCACTTCGCTCTGATTGGACACCATGGCGGGCAGAAAAATAGGCCGGCAGCTGAAGCGGTAATGACGCGATCGCGCCTCCTTCTTATATCAAATGCTGCAGCGCGGGAACCATCGGCTCGCGCTTGGCTTTGGAGGGCGGAGATGAGCGGGTGCATGGTCGGCTGGGCGCACAGCAAATTCGGCAAGCACGAAGGCCGCGACATCGAGTCTTTGATTGTCGAGGTGACCGAGGCGGCGCTCGCCGATGCCGGTGTCGGCGCAGCCGACATCGACACGATCTATCTCGGAACAATGAATGGCGGCTTTGTTCGCCAGGAATTCCCGGCATCGCTGGTATTCCAAGCCAATCCCGGCTTTCGCTTCAAACCGGCGACCCGGATCGAGAACGCCTGCGCCACCGGTTCGGCCGCGATCCATCAAGGGTTGAACGCGATCGCGGCCGGCCGCGCCCGTCTCGCTCTCGTCGTCGGGGTCGAGAAAATGACCGAGGTCAGCGGCGCCAAGGTCGGCGACATCCTGCTCGGTGCCAGCTATCGCAAGGAGGAGGACGCGATCGAGGGCGGCTTTGCCGGCATTTTTGGTCAGATCGCCCAGAGCTATTTCCAACGCTATGGCGATCAGTCCGACGCGCTGGCGCGGATCGCGGCGAAAAACCACAAAAACGGCGCCGCCAATCCGCTGGCGCAAATGCAAAAGGACCTCGGCTACGAATTTTGCCGCACGGTGTCCGACAAGAACCCGATCGTTGCCGGACCGCTGAAGCGCACTGATTGTTCGCTCGTATCGGACGGGGCGGCTGCGGTCGTATTGGCCGACACAGCGACCGCGTTGAGCATGAAGAAAGCCGTCATTTTCCGCGCGGCGGAGCAGGTCAACGACTTCCTGCCAATGAGCCGGCGCGATGTGATCGCGTTCGAGGGGCCGGCTCTCGCTTGGCAGCAGGCCTTGGCAAAAGCGCGGGTGTCGCTCGATGACCTCGATCTCGTTGAAACTCATGACTGCTTCACAATCGCTGAACTGATCGAATACGAAGCGATGGGATTGACGCCAAAGGGCGAGGGCGCTCGCGCGATCCTGGAAGGCTGGACCGAAAAAGACGGCCGGCTCCCGGTCAACCCGTCGGGGGGGCTCAAATCCAAGGGGCACCCGATTGGCGCCACCGGTGTGTCGATGCACGTCTTGGCGGCGATGCAGGTTACCGGTCAGGCAGGCGGCATCCAGGTGCCGGGCGCGGCGCTCGCCGGGGTCATGAATATGGGCGGTGCGGCAGTCGCGAATTTTGTCAGCATCCTTGAACCGTTGCGCGCGTGACCAGGCGGCTGCCCCTCACCCAGCCCTCTCCCCGCTCGCGGGGAGAGGGAGGGACCCGCCGATCCCCGGATCAAGTCCGGGGAGGAGGGTGAGGGGCGAGCGGACCAAGAACAGCGAAGGAGAGCCCGATGGCTACATTCCGCGCGCTGATGTTGCACGAGGAAGGCGGCAAGGCCGTACCGCGGATCGAGACGCTCGACGAAAGCCGGCTGCCGGCCGGCGACGTCACTGTCGGGATCGAATATTCGACACTCAATTACAAGGATGGCATGATCCTGCAGGGGATCGGCCGCCTTGTGCGCAATTATCCACACATTCCCGGCATCGATTTTGCCGGCACCGTTGAACGGTCGGACTCGCCCGAATTCAAGCCGGGCGATCGGGTGATCCTGACCGGCTGGCGGGTCGGGGAGATGCATTGGGGCGGCTATGCCGAAAAAGCGCGGGTCAAAGCCGATTGGCTCGTGCCGCGGCCGGCCGGGCTCGGCGCTGCTCAGGCGATGGCGATCGGCACCGCCGGGTTTACCGCAATGCTGGCGGTCATGGCTTTGGAGCGGCACGGACTGCGCCCGGGTGCCGGCGATGTTCTCGTCACCGGCTCAGCGGGTGGCCTCGGCAGCATTGCTACGGCATTATTGGCGCAACTCGGTCATCGGGTGGTGGCGGCGACCGGTCGACCCGAACTGCGCGATTACCTGACCGGGCTCGGCGCCGCGGAATTGATCGAGCGCGCTGTACTCGCGGGCAGGCCGGCGCGGCCGCTCGACAGCGAGCGCTGGGCGGGTGCGGTCGACGCGGTCGGCGGTGACACGCTCGCGACAGTGCTGACCCAGCTCAAATATCGCGCGAGTGTGGCCGCCTGCGGGCTTGCCGGCGGCAGCGATCTGCCCGCAACCGTGATCCCGTTTCTGCTGCGCGGAGTCAATTTGCTCGGCATCGATTCGGTGATGTGCCCACGCGATGAACGTATCGAGGCATGGCGGCGGCTGGCGCGTGATCTGCCGCTCGATCGTCTCGACCGGATGACCCGGATCGTCCCGCTTGCGGCGCTCCCGGACCTGGCTCCGAAGATCCTCGGCGGCGGCGTGCGCGGTCGCATCGTCGTTGACCTAAAAGCCTGAAAAAGGCGGGAATTTCGGATATTGGCGGGCGTTCGCAAAATATGAAAAGTTCCGCGCCTCATCCCAATACTCTGAGCCCGGCGCAGCGCGGGCTGGCCGTCCAGCGGGTCATTGTCGACGGGTGGACGATGTCTGCCGCCGCCGCGGCCGCCGGTGTGCCCGAGCGGTTCGTCGCTGCTTGGGTCGCTGATTTTCGCGAAGACGGCATGGCCAGTCTGCGCCAGCGACCTGGTAAAACCATAGCCACCGACTATGTCCACCGCCGCCTTTTGAGGCCCGCTCGTTTGGGCCTGCGCGGCATCGGCTCCGTCATGCGCTGGCTGTTCGCGCTGGATCAGCCTGTGCCGCCTTCCCCGATTCGCCAGTCGCGCGACGATCGCCGCGGCGGATAGCAGCCGGCGCATCGGCATTTGCGGGCAATCACCGGTGCAGCGCTCGCAGTGCCGCAAAGCTTGTTGACAATTAGCCCGTTATATATGGATCGCGGATATTGTTATCTCAGCGGCGCTCGGCCGAAGCGAGCGCGCGCCGCCTGGGGTCGGGATGCGGGACATTGCTTGGAAGCGGCGCACCCTGCTGCGCCTCCTCGCGGGCTGCGCTGCGGTCGGGGTTGGCACAAACGTAGTCCAGGCGCAGCCCGACCGCAGGCAGCCTCCCCGTCCCAGTACGGGTCGGGTCAAGCAACAGCGGCGCTATCTGCCGATGGTGGTCATCGATCCGGGCCATGGCGGAATCGACCCCGGTGCGATCGGCGTCGACGGTGGTTACGAGAAACACATCACCTTTCCGACTGCGGTCGACCTCGCTCGGGAGCTGCAGGCGACGGGGCGCTTTCGCGTGGCGTTAACGCGCGGCGCCGATGAATATGTGCCGTTACGCGAGCGGGTCGCCCGCGCTCGTGCGTTATACGCCGATCTGTTTCTGTCGATCCATGCCGATGC
>JAFAOB010000069.1 GCA_019238055.1 Alphaproteobacteria bacterium | reverse complement strand
TTCGCCACCGTGCTCACGCCACCCCGCCCAAGCGTGCGCGCCTCCACCGCAGCCCAAAGCCGCAGCGTCGCCTCGTCCAGCCGACCCGCCAGCGCTCGATATTTGCTCCCGATGATCCCCGGATCCCCCATGCCAAAAGAGTGCTGAAAATGCCTTCAGTGTTCAAGTTATTTTTGCTAAAGTCCAAAGTGTTTCCGAAATCGCCGACGGGCTCTCGCTCGGCACGCGGTGCGGATGCACCGACAGCCAACGATGCTGCTGCGGGAAGCAGAACGGCCGAGCGGACGTCAGCGAGGATGCGGTGACGCCGCCGGCAAAGCAACATCCAAGGTGACCGGCATCAGTAAAGCCATCGCGCCGGTACAACGCCGCGGTATCTCTGGTCAATGGATGTGACCGGCGTGGTTTTCGGGGGAGGCAGGAATCTGAGCGGCCATATAGGCGTCCTTTGCCAGGGTCTCGGCGTCCGGAACGCCACCTTTGCCCGTGGCCCAGCGCGCCCGCACATTGCCGGCACGATCGAGCATCAAATCGGTCTCCGGGCCATCGGCTGGCGTGCGAAACAGCTTCAGGGTTGCGGTGACATCCGGTGAGATGGCGACCGGCGGAGGTGATGGCGCAGTTTCCGCCCGCGACATGGCCTGCGCGGCAAGATCGACAACAATGACCCGTAGCGGGGCTGCGCCGGACCCTCTTTGTACCGCGTCGAGCTGCGCAAGCCGCGCGGCGGACGGCGGTGCCTCGCACAGCACAAGCAAAACCGGACCGTTCCTCAGTAAGCGGTGCAATGTCTGTTGGCCGTTTTGGGTTTCGAAGGCAAAATCTGGCACCGCCGGGGCGGCGGTGGTCGCGATCTCTGGCCCGAGTTTTTGCGATAAAACCCCGGCGGCGCGCGCCCGCACGAAATTGATGACATCCCAGCGATCGGCGGGGCTCATCACCGCGGCGAAGCCGGGCATCGCACCATTGGCCTTGCCGTGACTGACCCACCAAAAGAGGTCGCCCGGTGTATGGGCGAAAAGATGTGGTGCGGTCAGATCGGCCGGACGGATTGGCGACACCTGCGCGGCGGGCCCGTCACCTTTGCCGTTGGCGCCGTGGCAAACTGCGCAGCTTTCGGTATAGAGCCGCGCCCCTTGTGCGACGGAGGGTGCGCTGTAAGGCTCGGCGGGAGCATAAAAGCTGGTTGGGTAGGCAGGTGCAATCGCGGGACGTGCCGTAAATACACCGGCTGCGACGCAGATGATGAGACTGGCCCAGGCCGCGGCCATGGCTCGATAGCGCCCGGCAGCGGCGGTGGCCACGCCAATGATCGCGCAAATGACGGCCAGCGCTGCGAATATTGCCAGTGCCGCGATCGCTGCAGGTTCCAGCGCGGCCAGTTCGAGCCGGAACGGCAGCGGCCATCCGGGCTCGGTGTGAAGACCCGGCGGCAGGATGCCGAGGACGGCGACGATGCCAAGGACGGCGAGCCCGAGCCCGGCCTCAACCAAGGCATTGCGCCGTAAATGGCTCAGCGCAGCGCGCTGGCGTGGCGCACCCTCGGCCGCGGTGGGCGCGAGGCGCGGCAGCATGCGCAGCAGATTGACCGAGCCGATCGTCACCATCGTCACAAAAATTGCGACCTTGGCGAGCAGTAGCCGGCCATAATCGGTACCGATCAGGGCCGGAGTGCTACCGGCGAGGAACCAGGTATTCGCCAGCCCTCCGGCGAACAGCACTCCGACGCTGGTTGCGGCCAAAACCGAATACCGCGTCACCACGCGGCGGAGGGTGCGCGCACCGGGATCGGCATTTTGCCAGGCCCCGGCTAAAAACAGCGCCAACGGGATCAGCGAGCCGACCCAGGCACCAGCCGCGAGCAAATGGAGCATGTCGGCGGCGAGATGCAGGTCCCCCGGCCGCCCTGGTGTCGCGCCGCCATGCCCGGCCCAAGCGAGCGAGGCGAGCAGGCCCGCGGCGAATGCAAGCCCGCCCCAATTCCACAATCTTCCGCGCCAGCCGCGTGGCAATGAAAGCAAAGCCGCCAGGATCACAGCGAGAACGGCGCGCACCATCCAGACCTGGCCGAAGCGCGTGCGCTGCAGCACGATCGCGACCAGACCTTGTGAAACCGTGGCGGCGACTGGCTGACCGCTCATCTGTGCCGCAACAAAGACCAACCACGCGCCGCCCGAGAGCACAGCCAACACCAGGCTTGCCCAGGCGAGCATCGACAATCGCTGTCCGAGCCTCGGCGATATCTCGGGGATCGCGACAAAAGAGATGAACGCAAAAACCCCGGCGAGCGATATCGACGAGGCATAGTGGACCGCACGCGCCGCGATCAGGAAGCTTTCCATGACTTCTCAGCCCGCCGGTTACCGCGCAAATCGATCCGAAATCGTCATCTGCCGGCCACTTCGAAGTTGAAATGGCCTTGTGTCGTATGGGTGTCGACCGAAAGCGCATGCCACGTGACCGTATAGGTGCCAGCCGGCAGCGGTTTTAGCGGCACCCGCAGCTCGGTCGGGTTCTGCGTATCGACCGCAGCGGGGCCGCTATCGACGTTGTTGCCGGATTTATCGATCACTGTCGCAGTCGTAAAAGCCGGTTCGAGCTGCTGTGTAAACCACATCGTCACGGCGGTGGGGGCGGTCGGCACCGAGCTGCCGACTGCCGGGCTCGCATGATCGAGAAAGGCGTGCGCGCATACTCCATGCGGCTTGGCGGCGATGGCCGCGGCGCAGACCGCGGCGGCCACAATCATACGATGCGTTACCATTGCGTGATCGGCCTTCCGATGCCTCTCGGGAACAAATCATCGAGATAGAAATGGAGCTGGACGACGACGCCGATCCCATGCCCGGACAAGCTGTTGGTCGGGATGATCATCTCCGCACCGATCTGGAAATATTGGCCGGCCCAGATCACTCCGGGCTGCACGGTGCCGGTCGTCGTCCCGCCATAGCCGCGGTTAAACGGCGAGGTCAGCGCGAACTCGACGAGCGGGATCATCCGATTGAATGGCGGCCCGAGACCGACATCCCTGACTTCGTCCTGCAAATAGGGGATGCTGTATTCGATCGCGAAGCCGTAAAAGACGCTGTTCGGGTTCTGCACGCCATTGGTCTGGGTCTCTGTCGGAAAATTCACGGCGATGTTGCCGGTCAGCGCGAACGGGCGCAGCCATGGTAGCGCGTCCGGGAGATCGCCAAAGCCTTTGCCGAAAGCGATCAGCGGTGACAGGGTCGTAAAGGCGGGGGCACCCACCGCCAGATTTCCGGTATTGCCCCAGCTCACATCGAGTGCCGCGAGCGCCAGCGCCTCATGCGGCCCGTTGATAAAGAGCTGGTATTGCGTCCCGGTGTTAAGTCCGCCCCACCCGGTCACGGTCGGCAGGCCGGGTGTCCGGATGTGCTCCCATTGGCTGCCGATCGTGAAATCCCAATTAGGGGTGATCAGCATCGATAAATCGCTGCCGATGCCGAATTCGCGCGAGTCGTCGCTTTGCGTCGGGTTCAATGCGATTGTCGGCAAAGACATTTCGCTCGCGACAAACGGGTCATCGGTCAGGATCGTTGCCGGAAAAAAGCGGTCGCCGGCAAAGCCGTGCGCCGCCGCTTCGGTGCTAGGCAGCAAAGCCACAACGGCCGCCGCGGCGAGACCGCGGCAAGCAAAACGGTTCATCAGTTCTTGCTCCACAATAATCGCATCGCCGGCCGCGGTGGTACGCGCCGGAGGCTCCGGATTTAATCGGGGGCGTATCTAGGCGAGCGGGGGAGCGCGAGATCGGTAGGTGATGACCGGCCCGAGCTGCGGTGCAGGCGGCTCGACAAACCCAAGGGTTGCAACAAAAACCGCGCCCGGCGCGGCCAGCTGCGCGACCGCAGCCGGAGCAAAACCGGCGAGGGTGCCGACCACCCCGCAAACGGCGCAACCGTCATTGTGGTGATGCGGCTTGTGAGGCGCGGACCGGTCTTGATGGTGGTGATGACCGACCAGCAACGCCAGCAGAGTGTGTGCAAGGCCGTGACCGGCGTCCGCGCC
This sequence comes from Alphaproteobacteria bacterium, assembly GCA_019238055.1. GTDB lineage: Bacteria > Pseudomonadota > Alphaproteobacteria > ATCC43930 > CGMCC-115725 > AP-15. The sequence goes on along the minus strand of JAFAOB010000069.1, from coordinate 3,738 downwards.
TTCGGTGTGGTCACTTGCGGTCAGCGCGTCGGCCAGGTCGAAGGCCAGGTGAATGGGGACAAGCGCGTTGAGGCATAGCGCAATGATCCCGAGCCATGCGGCGATGGTCCCGAACCTCAGCCGTTTTGGCCGTATCGCCAACCCATCCCCCGTGAGCGCGCCATCAATCGGGCGCCGCTCTCTGGGTCAGGCTAAGCTGAGCAATCCACTTTGTCCACGATTGCTCTGTTGCTTATTACCGGCTGGAGGCTGTACCTTTGCAGCGTAAATAACGCCGAGCCGGCGCGGAAAGCTGCTGACTTGAGATCGCGGGATATCGAGCGGGGGTTGCGGCGCGCGGAACAGCTCTGCGCAGCGCGGGGGGCGCGATTGACGCCGGTGCGACGGCGGGTGCTCGAACTGATCCTTGCTGCCGATCAGCCGGTCGGCGCCTATACGGTGCTTGCAGAATTGCAGAGTGAGCGCGGCAAGCTTGGTCCGCCGACAGTCTATCGCGCGCTCGATTTTTTGCTTGCCCACAAGCTGATCCATAAGATCGAGAGCGCGAGCGCTTTTGTTGCCTGTCACGACATCGAGCACCCGCACGAAAGCCAGTTTATGATCTGCGACGATTGCGGCGCCGCCGAAGAGATCCACGATGAGGCAATCGTACAGAGCCTGCGCCGGCTCGGCGAAGATCGCGGCTTTGCCGTCGCCCGGCAAGTTATCGAGGTTCGCGGACTGTGTCCTGCCTGTCGCACAGCGCATCATTAATCATTGCGCCCCTTCGGACTGTATTAAGTAAGCTCTATCCCGCGACTATTATGTGGAATATTTGCGCCATTTATTTGCGGGGACTATGCGGTCGATGCTGGCGTGTCGATAAGAATCGTGCTTGGCTGGTATATGGGGCTGATGGTGGCTTGGACGGTGATTCGATGCTCGAGCACATCGCCCTCGCCCAAAACAGACACGGAGCGACAACCAAATGGCATATAGCCTCGAACAATTTTCAGCGGAGTGTCATCGTATCTTGAAGCAGGATCCGGGCGTCGAGGGGCGCAAGCAGGTATGCGCGCTCGTCCGCGAGGTATTGAAGAATGACGATTTCGTCGCCAAGCATCTCGGTGACGACGTTCCCGAACGCAAGGTGTTGTACGAAGATCCGGAGCTCGGATTCTGCATTCTAGGTCACGTGTATCATGACGCAAAAGGCAGCAACCCGTACGATCACGGCCCCTCATGGGCGATCTATGGCCAGGCGCGCGGCGAGACCGTGATGACCGATTATGAGCCTGTGGCGCGCCCAGCCAACGGCGATCCGGGCAAGGCACGGGCGATCAAGGACTACAGGCTGACCCCGGGAATGGCTTATTTGTACAACGAGGGTGACCTGCATTCGCCGCGGCGCGAAGGTCCAACCCGTCTGATCCGCATCGAAGGCAAGAACCTGGAAAAGGTGCAGCGCTTTCCGTACGAGCCCGTCACCTAGGGCGCGCATCCGACGCTCGGTACCGAGGCACCTTAAGCCGAGACTGCTTCGCTGCGCTCGCAATGATGCCATAAATGGCCGTCATTGCGAGGAGCGGAGCGATGAAGCAGTCTCTTTGCGACAACCAACGGTGGGCTCATCTGCCTGGCAGGATGCGCTCGGCGCAGCCAGCGCGTCACGGTCCCGAACCCTTCACGGGTTCGGGTGCCCCCTGATTCGCTTCTATCGAAGGCGGTATCCGCACAGCTGAGGCCCGAAATGGTTTTGCGTAATGGGAGCGCCCGCTGAATGGCTTCGCGGCAGCGAGGTCAATGCCCCTATATTGGCCGATCCAAGAGCAGGTTGAATGTAACACACGTTTCTGTGCTAATATATGAGACTCACAGTATACTTTGTTGTTTGAGGACATTAGGCGGAATTGCGGTTTTCTGACCTTTTGAGGGAACGGAATTGGGTATTCCGTGTTTACGTCCGGTTTCGTCGATTGGCGGACCGCCACATCAATCTGTGACGGAGAACACAAGTGCCAAATTTCAGAGCGCCGCTGAGCCGTCGCCGTGCCTTGGCCGTTGCCGGGGGAGTGGCAGGTTTTGTTGCGGCACCGCACCTCGGTCTCAGCACGATGTTACCGCCTGCGCTTGTCACGCCAAGGCGCCCAGGTGTTATTCGGACCGCCGATTCTGACCCCGACAGCCCGGGACAAACCGACTTGCCGGTCGATCAAATGTTGCAGATTTTGCCGGGTGAGTGGAACGTTGACAAAAGCGGCATCCTGGAAATCGACTTCGGACGCACTGATCTCGAGCCGATCACCGGATCCTATATGGGACAAAGTATCCAATTTCAACCATCATTCCAGATTGGGACCGAGTTTTACTTTCAGTCCCTTGGTAACGGACAGGCAGTATTCAATGGCGATATTGCCTGCTTGCCGGACGAGCTCAATCCGCTTATTGACCAGCTGCTCGCAAATAGTCTAGTTTTTCAGGCCGAGCACCAGCATTTCTTCAATTTAAACCCGATGTTGTTTTTTATCCATGAACGCGCAGTGGGCGATCCGATCGCGATCGCGACGGCATTGCGCAACACGCTGCAAAATGCAACAAAGACGCCAATATCGGGCCCGCCGATGCAACTGCAGTCTTCCGCCTCGTGGGTAGACGTAAATATGCTGGAATCGATCCTGCAGGGCGAGGCGGATGTCTCGCCGTCAGACGGCGTCGTCACTGTCACCATACCGCGCCGCAACAAGATCATTCTCGGTGGCGTGGACATCGACCCCTCGTTGAACGTGGCGACGACCGTCGCTTTCGAGCAGATAAATGGGTCTTCCGCAACCGTCGCTGCTTCACCCGATTTCTCGTTAGTGTCGAGCGAAGTGCAGCGGGTGATGGGTGTCATGCGCTCGCAAAACCCACCATGGGATGTGCATTGCCTCTATAATCAAGAAACCGACGAACACCCGCAGCTCTTTTTCTCGCACCAGCTCAAGATCGGAAGCGACCCGTACGAATTGGCGCGCGAGGTTCGCGCCGGCCTCGATCAAACCAATTCGCAGGGAAGCCCGCCGCAGCCACCGTCTCAACACTGATCAGCGCACCAAATAGACGCGCTTCGCTAAAGTTCAGCAAGGATCCGGACTGCCTCAGCAAAACAAGAGGCCGAGTTGACGTAACCCTCGGCAATTGATAAAAGCTTTGTTGTGATTGGAGCGACGACACCACCCCGGCGGAGCCGGCGAATTACGGTCCCGAACCCCGAGCGGGTTCGGGTGCTGCTGCTTCGCTTTACCTTCGCCAAGGATGATCGCTATGTCGTCGCCACTTGCTGCAGCCGTCGCTGATAACACCTTTTCGGATATTGCTGTCTTTTCCGTTCATGGCCGGGCCGAGCCCGGCGTGATGCCGCGCGTCTTGGAGCTTTTCGCCAAGCGCGGTCTGGTACCCTCTTTTTGGCATAGCACCGTTTCGAATGCGGATCAGCCGCGGCTGACAATCGAGATCCGGATGGCCGGGCTCAGCCGTGAACTCACCGAGTATATCGCAGCTTGCCTGCGGCAAATCGTCTTTGTCGAAGCGGTGCTAACGCTATGCCGGGATCCTGGCGCATAGTTGACGGGTTTGCGCCATCGATCAGAGAGTTGAGGATCGTGTCGTTCGTCGATCATATCCGCCGCTGCAACAATTATGATCCCGCGCGTATTTTGCCGCTGTTTGTCGCGGAGCAGCGAGTTGGGCTCGTTCGCCGTGACAACGCGGAAGCGCTGC
>JAFAOB010000141.1 GCA_019238055.1 Alphaproteobacteria bacterium | reverse complement strand
CGGGCGCTGGCTTCAATCTATCCCAAGAAGGAGGTCATGGATCGCGTGCTCGAATTTCTCGGGCGCGACGACGAATGGTAACCCAACCCGTGCATATCAATAACAACTAGTGTCTAATTGCGTAAATTGGCGTATGGCGACAACCCACCCCAAAGCCGTCATGGCCGTGCTTGTCACGGCCATCCACGAGACGTGGCTCTGGCCGTGGCAACGTGGATGCCCGGCACAAGGCCGGGCATGACGAAGCAGGAGGGGGCCGATCCAAAATCGGGTACTACACTAACTTTTGCAACGAGGCACTAGCTTATCAGGCGGATCATCAACCAAGCGAGGACAAGGATGGCAAAGCGACCGATGTATCTCCAGCACGTCAACCTGTATGTGCGCGACGCCGAACGGTCGAAGCAGTGGTACGAGGATCTGCTCGGGCTTCACACCTATGAATACCGCCCGGGCTGGGCCGCTTTCATGTCGGCTGACACCGAGCAGTCGCACGAAGTGGCGCTGATGCAGTTGGGGCCGGATGCGCCGCTGCAGCAGAAGGGTCAGGTCGGCCTCAATCATCTGGCGTGGCGGCTTGAATCGCTCGACGATCTCAAGGAATTTTATCACCGCTGCAAGGAAAAGGGGCAGCCGATCGAGCGCATCGCCGATCACGGCATCTCGCTCGGCATATATATGCGCGACCCCGACGGCAACGGCGTCGAGGTGTTCTATGAGATGCCGCGGGCCGAATGGCCGGTCGACGATCATGTCTTCACGCGCGAGAGGACCGGCCGCGGCCGCTTCCCGGGCCCGTGGGACGCCGAAATCATGGCCGATGGCCCCGCAGCGCAACCGCAGCCGGTCGCCGCACAGTAATCGAAAGCTGTTGTCAAATTCCGACCGGAATCCCCGTGGCCGGGCTTGGCCCGTGGGCCTTTAGCCCACGGACCTGATCCGTGGGCACCCATGCCTTTGAACGCGGAAGAAGACGTGGATGCGCGGGTCAAGCCCGCGCAAGGCCTCCGAAATCGATGTGAATGTCGTGATTAGTCGGCGATGATGGACCAAAAAGAGCAACTAAGCCGCCTGCTGCTAAAAGCGGAAATCGAGGATTTCCTCTATCACGAGGCGGAACTCCTTGATGAACGGCGCTACGAGGACTGGCTCAAGCTGGCTGCTGACGACATCCGCTATTGGATGCCGATGCGGCGCAACGTCAAATTCGGCGAGCAGCAGCGCGAATTCACCCGCGCCGACCACGACATCAACTGGTTCGACGAGGGCCGCGAGACCCTGGAGCGCCGGGTCAGGCAGATCATGACCGGCATTCATTGGGCCGAAGAGCCGGTGTCGCGCATTACCCACATCGTCTCGAATGTGCAATTGCTCGAAGCGATACCCTCGGTCGATGCGGCCGCCGAGGTTTTGGCCAAGTGCCGATTTTTGATTTATCGCAACCGGGTCGAGACCGAGACCGACATTCTCGTCGGCAAGCGTGAAGACCGGCTGCGCCGGGTGGGCGAGAGCTGGCAGATCGCCCGCCGCAAGATTATCCTCGACCAGAACGTGTTGTTGACCAAGAACCTGACATTCTTTTTCTGAACCAGTTCTCGGCTGGAGCCTCGCTCATACTCGGGACCGGTTGCACGCCGGCGGGTGCCATAAAGCAAACAACGCGGCGCATTGGACCAGCGCGGGGGGCGGAGAGCGCCGGATATCTCGCACCCGCGCGCAATCTTCGCTATGATCGGAAAGCGCGGATCGGTTTCACGTGGGAGTGAAGATAATGGCCAATGACCAGATGATGGCGCAAATGTCCAAAAAGGGCGGGTTTATCGCTGCTCTCGATCAGAGCGGCGGGTCATCGCCCGGGGCGCTGCGCCTCTACGGCATCCCCGACAGCACCTACACCGACGATCAGCAGAAGATGTTTCGGCTGATCCACGAGTTCCGGGTGCGCATCATGACCGCCCCGGCCTTCACCGGCGACAAGGTCATCGGCGCGATCTTGTTCGAAGGGACAATGGACGGCGAGGTGCGCGGCAAGCCGACCCCCTCCTATCTATGGGAAGACCGCGGCGTTGTGCCGTTTGTCAAAGTCGACCGCGGGCTCGAAGCGGAAAAGGACGGCGTTCAGCTGATGCGCCCGATGCCGCAGCTCGACCAGCTGTGCGAGCGGGCGGTCAAGCTCGGCGTCTATGGCACCAAGATGCGCTCGGTGATCAATCTCGCCAACAGGGACGGGATTGCCGCGATCGCGGCCCAGCAGTTCGAGTTCGGCGACCAGATCGCCCGCCACGGGCTGATGCCGATCCTCGAACCCGAGGTGTCGATCAAGAGCCCCGACAAAAAGGGTGCGGAAACGATCCTCTGCGAGGAATTGAAAAAATTAACCGACGCGTTGCCGGCGGGCCGGCAAGTCATGTTCAAAATAACCTTGCCCGACGAGCCCGATCTTTATAAGCCGCTGATCGACCACCCGCGCTGCGCCCGCGTTGTGGCGCTGTCGGGCGGCTATTCGCGCTCCGAGGCATGCCAGAAGCTCGCCCAAAACCACGGTATGATCGCGAGCTTCTCGCGGGCACTGGTTCAGGACCTGCGGGTGTCGATGAGCGACGCCGAGTTCGAGGCGGCGCTGGCCCAATCGATCGACGAGATTTACCGGGCCTCCACCGCAAAGATGTAATCCCGCCCGCCTGGGGCGCGGCCGTCGCATCCCGAGCGAGTACTCGACGCGCAAGGTCGCCGACAGTTTTGGCGGTTGCGGCTGCGGCGGCAATAACATCGAAGGGCAGGATAGGAGATGGCGATGGCGGCAGCGGGGTATCGCAGGGGGCTCGTCGATTTAAGCAAGGGCCAGATCAGCCGCGAGATCTTTGTCAATGACGAGATCTATGCGCAAGAACAGGAGCGGCTCTTTGCCCGCGCTTGGCTGTTTGTCGGGCACGAAAGCCAGATCCCAAACCCCGGCGATTTCTTTGTCTCGTGCATGGGCGAAGAGTCGGTAATCCTGTGCCGCGACCGCACCGGCCAGATCCACGTGTTTCTGAATTCGTGCCGGCATCGCGGGATGAAGGTGTGCCGCTACGACGAAGGCAACACGCCCGTCTTCACCTGCCCCTATCACGGCTGGAGCTATGGCACCGACGGCAAGCTCGTCGGTGTTCCCTATTTCCGCGAGGCCTATCACTCAAAGCTCGACCGCTCGCAATGGGGCTTGGTCAAGGTGGCGCAGCTCACCAATTACAAAGGGGCGATCTGGGCCAGCTGGGACCCGGCGGCGCCGTCTTTCGCCGAATATCTCGGCGATTTCGCTCACTATCTCAACCAGACCTTTGACGGTTGGGACGGCAGCGACGGCGGCACTGAAATCCTGGGGGGCATCCAGAAGTGGCGCGTGCCGTGCAACTGGAAATTCCCGGCCGAGAATTTCAGCGGCGACAGCTATCATAATATCAGCCATCGCTCGGTCGATATTGTTGGCGTTGGGCCATCGGGCAGCGGCCGGCGCGACATGCCGGAGTTGAACCTGGCGCAAAAGCTGCACATCGCCGTTCCCGACCGCGGTCATCAGACGACTGCGTATCTGTTGCCGCAAGCCGCGTCGCTGCCGCCCGCCTATCAGCATTCTTCGGTCGTCTCGGATTATTTCCGCGAATGCGAGGCGGCGCGCCACCGTCAGCGGGGCGATTGGGGGCGCCTAATCACGCTCGTCGGGGAAGTGTTCCCGAGCATGGCGTTTCTCGCCCGCCAGCCGCGCACGATCGCGGTGTGGCATCCGCGCGGCCCACATGAAACCGAGATCTGGCGCTGGTTTCTGGTCGACAAAGCCGCACCGCAGGAGGTCAAGGATTTCCTGCGCGATTATTACATCCGCTATTCCGGTCCGGCCGGCATGACCGAGCAGGACGACATGGAAAACTGGAACTATGCGCATGCCGCGAGCCGCGGCGTGATCGCGCGGCGTTTTGCCTACAATTACGAGCAGGGCAAGGGCACCGAGATCGAACATTACGAACATGAGGGGTTGCGGCTGCCTGGGGTTGTCGTCGATCTGACCCAGGCGAAATCGAGCGAGCACAATCTGCGCAATCTCTATCGCCGCTGGGCCCAGTTTATGGAAGCCGACAGCTGGGACGATCTGATGGCCCAGCCTCACCCCGCCGGCGTCCCGCAAGCGGCCGAGTGAGATTGGGGTCGGTGGCCGTCGAGGAATGTATGACGGTAACAGTGCTCGAAGATCCGATTTTGCAGCGCTTTCGCGCCGCCCTCGACCGGATCTATGGCGACCGCATCGAGCGCGTCGTGCTGTTCGGCTCGCGCGCCCGCGGCGACGCGCATGCGGACTCGGATTACGACATCGCGGTGTTTCTCTATGATATGCCCAATCGCTGGCCCGAGCTCGACCGCCTCGCCGACCTCAGCACAGAGTTTCTCGACAAAACCGGCGAGTTCATCCACGCGATGCCCTATCGTGCGGGTTCCTACGTGGAGCACACCCCGCTGATGCATGAAATCCGGGCTGACGGAATAGACCTCTGAAGGAAGAGACCACCGCCTTCCTGCGGAAGGCCCACGATTTTCTCACGAAGGCACGTAGCTTGTTGGAGGTCGTGCATTACGCCGACGAGGCGGGCCGGGCTGCGTACCTCGCCGGGCTTCATGCAGCGCAAGCTCTCATTTTCGAGCGTACCGACAAGGTCATCAAACGCCATCGCGGCGTGCACAACGAGTTCCGACGCCTGACCAAAGGCGAGCCGCGCTTCGATCCTGAGCTAAGCGCCTTTCTCGCACGCGGGTACAATCTGAAAGCGATTGCCGACTACGATACCGACCCCGCTTCGGCGGTCACGGTCGAGCAGGCAGAGCGGGCAATCGCCACCGCGCAACGCTTCATTGCCGTAATCGAAGAGCTGCTAACATAGCTGCGCTACCGTCGCAGCGCAGGAGCTGCGCTTTACGAATTCGCCGTTGGAATGCGCGAGATCGCCATAAACGGCACGCTTGCGAGCGCCTTGGGCGAAAAACTCGTACCACTGGAGATATCGATGACCCGCGACGAGCTGACCCGAAAAATTCTTGCAACAAAGCGCGCAAAAGGACTTACCTGGAAGACGATCGTCGCCGAGATCGGCGGCGGCTCGGCGATTTATCTGACCGCCGCTTTGCTGGGCCAGATGAAATTGCGGCCCGAACAGGCCACACGCGCGGCCCAACTCTTTGGGCTCGAGGCCGAGGAACAGAGCCTGTTGCAGGAGATCCCTTATCGCGGATCGTTGCCGAGCGCCCCTCCGACCGACCCGCTGATCTATCGCTTTTACGAACTCGTCCAGGTTTACGGCACGACCTGGAAGGAGCTGATCCAGGAGGAATTTGGCGACGGCATCATGAGTGCCATCGACTTTGACATGTCGATCGAGCGCCAACCCGACCCTAAGGGCGACCGCGTCAAGCTGACCTTGAGCGGCAAATTTCTGCCCTATAAGGAATATTGACGTCAGGCGGAGACTCCGGGGCGTTGGATCAGGGAAACCAGGAGGTGCCATAGCTGCCGAGAACCGCCCCGAGCACAGTTACGGCACTAAGACCAAGGAGAGCCCAGTGCAGGATCTGCAACAGCGCAAAACCGGAGCCGGGCAGGTTGTACTCGCGCCGGCGCACAAAGGGGTCCGCTCCCAACGGTTCGCCGACAAATAGAACCGTTGCGAAAACGAGCCACACGATCAGCATGGCAATGCATCCACCAGAACCCCGGTTGGCGGAAGCGGTCCCACAAATCGAGCGCGAAGATCATGTAAAATCCGCTGGCGCCCACAATCAGGATTGCGGCACGCGCCTGCCACGCGAAACGCCGCTCAATGGCATGGAATAGGGCCCAGCGTTCTGCCGGTGGGCTGCGCCGCACAAACGGCAGGACCACTGTCGTAATCAGCGACATGCCGCCGATCCAGAGCACGACGCCAGCAACATGCAGCGCGTGGGCAATTGCGATGCCATTCATCGGGCGGGGGTCCGGTCGAGCGGTGCCCAGCAGTTATCGTTCAGGGTTGCGCAGCTGGGTCGCGATAGAACTCAACAAAGAAGCGTACGGGGCCAAGCGGCTCGATTTCGTGCAGCTGGCCCGGCCGGACCTCGGCGCAGTGCTCCAGGTCGATGATCTGTTTTGCGGAGGGTTCAATCGTGCGGAACAGTAATCGGCCTTCGATGACGCGGATCACACCCCACACGCCGGCCGCCGTGCGATGATTGCGCCGCAAGCCCGGCGGCATCGTCTGTTCGTCGAAGACCGGGGTCCGCCTGACAACCGTAAGCCCGGCCGGCAGCATTGTCATGCGCCGGGTACCGCGGGAACTGGCCCAAACGTCGCCGCAGGCCGGCGGCGCCGCGGTTTGATCTCGCCCTTGCCCGCTGCGACCGCCAATTCGAGACTGTCGGCGATACGGTGTGCGCGTTCGAGGAAATGAGCGGCTGCCGCGGGCGGGCACAGGTCGTGGGCCGTCGCAGCAAAAAGCGTCAACCAACGGTCGAAATGCGGCGTGTCGACCGGCAGCGGCAAATGCGCGGTCATCGGCTGGCCGTGATAGCGGCCGCTCATCAGCGCCACTGACGACCAAAACGCGCACATCTTGGCGATGTGCATTTCCCAATCGCCGATCCGCTCAACGAAGATCGGACCGAGCAGGGGATCGTCAACGACCCGCCGATAAAACGCGCGCACCAGCCGTTCGATCATCGCCTCATCGATGCCGGTGCGATCGGCGATCTCGTCCTGGATTTGCGCGCGCCTTGATTCGAACGGCATCGCATCAATGCCCATCATAGCCTCGCAGGAACAACCATATGCCAGAAGCATAAAACATGTATTCTAGACACATGTATTGTCAAGCAGCGCCGATTGGCGCTGGCTCGGACCGGGGGAACTCATGCGACTGACGTTGTGGACGGATTATGCGTTGCGCACTTTGATGTACGTCGGCGTAAATGACGGCCGGCTGGCAACAATTGCCGAGATTTCTGCGGCGTTTGGCGTATCCAAGGCGCATCTGATGAAAGTCGTCAACAAACTGGCGCGGCTCGGATATCTCGAAACAGTTCGGGGCAAGAATGGCGGAATAAAGCTGGGCCGGCCACCGGCGGCAATCGGCGTCGGTGCCGTCGTTCGAGATACCGAAGAAGAACTCGCCGTGATGGGATGCCTATCCGACAGCAGTTTTTGTCCTCTCGATGGCTGTTGCGTGCTCAAGCACGCACTGGGCGAAGCAAGCCTCGCATTTCTTAGGGTGCTCGACCGCTATACCCTGGCCGATCTTTTGGCCCCAAGAGAGGCGCTCGCGGCGGCGATCGGAGCATTCTGATGCGGCTGACCGGCGGGATCGAGCCCCGTCATCGCAAGGGAACCTCATTCCCGTTCGGAAACGGGCACGATGTCGCCTTGCGGGTGGAGCCCTTATTGTACTTGCGCGGCAGGGCGGCCGACGCGCGCCGACTGATGAATAGCGCGCCAGATGCGCTCGGGGGTCGCCGGCATTTCAATATGGCGCACCCCGAGTTCGGACAGCGCATCGACAATGGCGTTGATCACCGCGGCCAAGGCCGGGGTCGTGCCGCCTTCGCCGCCGGAGCGCACTCCGAGGCGGTTGGTCGGCGCCGGCACCTCGCTGAGCTCGGTCTGCATGAACGGGAAGGTCAGGGCCCGCGGCATTGCGTAATCCATAAAGCTCGCCGCCAGCAGCTGCCCGGTCTGCCGGTCGTAATGGCTCTCTTCGAGCAATGCCTGGCCGACACCCTGGGCGATGCCGCCATGGGTTTGGCCGTGCAGGATCATCGGATTGATCGCCCGACCGACATCGTCGACCGCGGCATAGCCGACGATCTCAACCACACCCGTTTCCGGATCGACCTCGACTTCGCAAACCTGCGTGCCGTAGGGGAAACTTGCGACCGGCAAGGTCTGGTCCGAGATCGCGCCAAGCAGGCCGCGCAATTCCGCGGGCAAATCCGGGCGGGTGGCGGCAGCTTGGGCCACTTCGAAAAGGCCGACCTCGCGATCCGTGCCGGCGACGCGAAAGCGTCCCTGCACAAATTCGAGGTCGATCTCGCCGGTTTCGAGCAGAAAGCTCGCGATCTTGCGGCCCTTGTCGATGATCTGATCGGTTGCCTGACCGATGATCGACGTCGCCAATTTCATCGAGCGTCCGGAATGTGAGCCGCCGCCCGCCGCGACCCGTGCCGTGTCATGCGCGACGTAAACGATGCTGTCGAACGGCACACCGAGCCATTCGCTGACGAGCTGCGCGAAACTGGTCTCGTGCCCTTGCCCCGACGACATCGTGCCCATGACCAGTTCGACCTTGCCTTCGGGCAGCACGGTGATTTCGCCGCGTTCGCGCGGCGCACCCGAGGTGATCTCGATATAATTGGCGATGCCGATGCCGCGCATTTTGCCATGTCGACGCGCCTGCGCGCGGCGTGCCGAAAAGCCGTCCCAATCGGCGAGCGCCAACGCCTTGTCCATCGCCTCCTGGTAATGTCCGCTGTCGTAGGTAAGGCCGAGCGGGTTCGCGTAGGGTTGGGCTGCGGGCGGGATCAGATTGCGGCGCCGCAACGCCGCCCGATCGACGCCGAGCTTGTCTGCCGCCAGATCGACCAGCCGCTCGACGACAAACATCGCTTCCGGCCGGCCAGAGCTGCGATAGGGGGTCGTGGAGACTGTGTTGGTGACGGCACCACGCCCGCGATAATACCCGACGGGTATTCGATAGACGCTCGACATCAGGCCGAGCCCCTTCTGCAGCGGCCCGAAAGCGATCGCATGACCACCGAGATTGCTCAGGTTCGAGCCGCGTACCGCGAGGAAATGGCCTTGCTCATCGAGCGCCAGTTCGGCCTCGGCATAGAGATCGCGGGCCTGCCAGTCGCTCAGAAAGGATTCGGTGCGCTCGCAGGTCCATTTGACCGGGCGCGAGATCCGGCGCGCCGCCCAGGCGAGCAGCGCGTATTCGGGATAGAACAGATTGCGCGTGCCAAAATTGCCGCCCATGTCATAGCAGATGACACGCACCTGATCGGGCGAAACCCCGAGTATCTGGGCGAGGTCGAAGCGCACCTTCGCGACACCGCGGCCACTGCCGGTATAAAGCGTGTATTGCCCGATCGCCGGATCATAAGCAGCGACATTGGTGCGCGGTTCCATTGGGACACCCGTCACCCGCTGCGCCCAGGTCGTGAGCTTGACGACATGCGCCGCGCTTGCGAACGCGGCCGCGGTCGCCGCCTCGTCACCGAGCTCGATGTCGATGCACAAATTGCCGGGTGCGTCTTCCCATAGCAGCGGGGCTTCGGGCTTTAGCGCATCCGGCGCCCGCGCCACCGCCGGCAGCGGAGCGTAATCGATGTCGAGCAATTCGGCAGCGTCCTTCGCGGCGGCGATGTTCTCTGCAACAATGATCGCGACGGGTTCTCCGACATGGCGGACCTTGTCGGTCGGCAACGGAAAATGCGTGGTTGCAATCGGTGCCATGCCGCGGGTTCGCGCCTGCACATCGGGCGGTGCGCTCAGCCCGGGATTGTGCGGGATCGGCCCGAGCCCGTCGGCAAGATAGTCGGCGCCGGTCAGCGCCGCCAGCACGGCGGGTGAAGCAAGGGCAGCCCTTTTGTCGATCGAGACAATGCGCGCATGCGCATGGGGCGAGCGCACGAACACGGCATGCGCCATATCGGGAAGCACAATATCGTCGCCATAGCGGCCCCGCCCGGTCAAGAGCCGCAAATCTTCCTTGCGCCGCACCGGCTGCCCGATCCCGGTGCCGTTCACCGTCGCCCGCATCCGTTTCTCCCGAAGACCGCAGGTTGGCGCCCTAGTCCCGGCTTGCCTAGCGGCCTGATTAAGTTCGCGCCATCTTCGTCATTGTCATCCCGACGTAAGTCGGGATCTACTGCGGTGGTAGATACCGGCCTTCGCCGGTATGACAAGGGAGAAGTTGCGGCAACCGTACCCGATGAACCGCGCTACTCCAGCAGCCACTCGATGGTTTGCCGAGAATGACCGTGGATCAAAAGCGATGGATAGCGACAACGATATCCCACATATCCCAATAGCCGATTTCGAGGCGGATTGCCTGCGACTGCTCGATCAAGTCGCGCAGCAGCGCCGTCCGATCATGATAACCAGACATGGCAAGCCGATAGCCAAGCTGATTCCGTGGGTAGAGGAAGTGACGGATATTTTCGGCTGGATGGCCGGAACGGCAAAGATTTGTGGCGACATCATCGGCCCCATTGAGGATCTAGAGTGGACCGGCGATGAGGACAACATTTAGAGGCGGTTTTCACAACTACCTTTGGTTGGTTTAGCCTCATCTTTAGTCCTGTGCCGTAGCTGCCCAAGTTTGGATACCAGACAAGGACAGCCACATTGGATTTCAGACTTCTGCACCTCATCGCTACCGTGATTGACGCGTG
>JAFAOB010000274.1 GCA_019238055.1 Alphaproteobacteria bacterium | reverse complement strand
GGCGATCATGCCGCAACCAAGCTTCGCCGCTCTCCAAGCCAACAGGCTTTCCCTCCGAAGACACTTGCACGAACCGCCGAGGAAAAAACGCAACGACCAGCGAATGCTGCGCAATTTTTAGCGCCTATGGGCGCAGGCCGGGGCAGGTGATGCCTTGCCCGCCGCCATATGGGCAAAGGCACCGGGAGACGTTAAATCCTACCGCCCTGCCCGCAACGCGACGTCAATTCCGGGTCAATAAATCAAAAATATCGGAATTATTTTGAGCGCCACCGAACCCAATGCCGGCCCGGGTTGTGCCGGGCCAGTGGAATGGCAGCCGGACCGACCCTCCCTTAACAGCTCCGCTGCTTGCGGTGGTCAATTTGGAAGCTGCCCAGCTAGCCCAACTAGCCAATACAGGCACCCCGTTGCGCAGCATCTGTCAGCGGTGCGGCCGATGCTGGGTGTGCTTTCAGATCAATGTGATCCGCTCGGCCTCCTGGCCTTTTTTCCCCTCGACGACCTCGACGCGGACCCGCTGACCCGGATCGAGCGCCGTAACCCCACTGCGGCGCAGTGCGGTGATATGGATGAAGATGTCCCTGCCGCCGCCGTCGGGCGAAATGAACCCGTAGCCCTTCTCGGGCTCAAACCATTTGACTGCGCCTTCTACGGTCGTTACCGGGCGAGGCGCGCGGCGATCGAAGCCGCTGCTGCCTGTAGATTGAGGTGCCGTGGCGGTGCTGCTGTCGATATTCAAGATGCTGGTGACCAGCGGCCCCCTTGCACCGGCGCTGATCTCGCAAGTGATCGAGACGCCGTCGCGCAAATCCTCGTAGCCGGCGCGGCGCAAGACCGCCATCGGCAAAAACGCATCCTGCGAACCGTCGATCGGCGTGACAAAGCCAAAGCCCTTGCTGGCGTTAAACCACTTCACTCTGGCTTCGACGCGATGACCCGGCAGGGTGTCTTCGCGAAAGAAGCCGGGGCGGCGCTCGTACATCGTTCCTCCGAGCGTGGGGCAAAGCCCAACTAGCCTGAAAGCATCAAAACTTATCCGAAATGAGGTGCCTTACGCCAGCCGTAACCTCGCCCCATTGCCGCCCCATTTTGGGGGAACGCGGCTCGCAGCCCGCTACTCAGAAAAGGCGATAATGCGCTGATTCTGCTCGCCCAGCCCCTCGACCGACAGCCGGACCCGGTCACCGGGCTTCAGGAATTTGGGCGGCTTGAAACCCATGCCGACCCCCGACGGCGTCCCGGTCGGGATCACGTCCCCCGGCAACAGCGTCATAAAATGACTGACATAGCTGACAATATGATCGACCCCGAAGATCAGGTCGGCGGTGTTGCTGTTCTGCCGGCGCTCGCCATTGACCTCGGTCCACAGCGCAAGCTTGCCGGGGTCCGGCACCTCGTCCGCGGTCACCAGCCACGGACCGATCGGGCAGAAGGTGTCGGCGCTTTTGCCCTTGGTCCATTGCCCGAGGCGCTCAATCTGGAACTCGCGTTCGGACACGTCATTGACGACGCAATAGCCGGCGATGTGCTTGGGTGCATCGTGGACCGCGATATAGCGGGTCGGGCTGCCGATGACGATGCCGAGTTCGACCTCGTAATCCAGCTTTTGCGACCCTTTCGGGGTCATGACATCGTCATTCGGGCCGCAAATCGACGACGGCGCTTTCATAAAAAAGATCGGTTCGGTCGGGATCGCGGCTCCGGCTTCCTGCGCGTGCAGGCGATAATTGAGACCGATCGCGACGATCTTGGAGACGCCGGCGACACATGGCCCGAGCCGCGGCGTGCCTGGCACGAGCGGGAAGCTCGCGGGGTCGAGCCGGCGCAGCCGATCGAGTTCGGAAGACGCCAGCGCCGCGCCGTCGATATCGTGGACGGCTCCGGACAGATCGCGGATCCTGCCATCGCGATCGAAGAGACCGGGCTTTTCTTGGCCCGGCGGGCCATAGCGGAGAAGCTTCACCGGCAATGCCTCCTGCAACTCATAGAGTGAAGCCGCCGTCGATCACATGGACGGCGCCGGTCGTGAACGACGACTCATCCGAGGCGAGATAGACGGCGAGGGCCGCCACCTCTTCCGGGGTGCCGAGCCGGCCTAAAGGTTGGCGTTCGACAAACGCGCGGCGTGCCGCCTCGGTGCCGCCGACGACACGCGTCCCCTGTGCGGCAATGCGGTCTTCGAGCGAGGGGGTCTCGATCGTGCCCGGGCAGATCGCGTTGCAGCGAATGCCCAACGTGATGTAGTCGATCGCCACCGATTTGGTCAGCCCGATCACCGCCGCCTTGGTCGAGCCGTAAACGCAACGGTTCGGAGCACCTTTGATCGAGGAGACGCTCGAAGCCATATTGATGATCGAGGCGCCGACACCGCGCTCCAGCATCTTCGGCAAGAAGGCGCGGATCATCATAAACATCGAGCGTACGTTCAGCACAAACGACGCATCCCAATCGATCGGATCGGCGTCGAGGATCGTGCCGTGATGGACAAAGCCGGCGCAGTTGAACAGCACGTCGAGCGGCCCGACTTCGTCGGCGATGGTCTTGACCGCGTCGTCGTCGGTGACGTCGAGCCGCCGTGTCGCGATCAGCGCATCGGCGAGCGGGGCGAGCTTGTCATCGGCGATGTCGGTCGCGAGCACGCTCGCCCCCTCGGCGGCAAAGGCGAGTGCGGTCGCCCGGCCGATACCCTGCCCCGCCGCCGTCACCAACGCGCGTTTGCCCGCGAGCCGTCCCGCCATCGCCGCCCGCCTACCTCCCGTTATTCTGCCGCAAAAGTGCCACGCCCGCCGCCTTCCTGTAAATCCGCATCCGATGGCTCGCACTGACCTGCAACCAACGATTGATCGCCGCCTTTCCCTCTATTGCATCGGCAGCATAATCCGTTTTTGGTCGCAGAATATATCGGCAAGCTCCTGTTTTCCTGTTTTATCAGGTCGAGATCAGGCGGGCGAACGCCGGGAACAAACAATTCCCGAACTTCATGGCAGTTGGTGATAGTATAATGCGACTGCGGCAATTTCGCGGTTGTTCACCACCGCACTCGAAACGAGGCGCAGCCATAGGCTGTAGACGGACGGATATTCGGGCGGCTACCCTGCTGACGGCGACGGCAGCCAAAAGCTGGGACCAACGGTCGACCGGTCACGCGGCTATCGTGAGCTGACGATATTCTGATATAGATGCCCCATGGCTGTGTTAGCCAAAATCTCCGCTCGGATGTCGGTCGACGAGTTCCTGAATTGGGATTCCGGCGATGCCCTGAGGTATGAGCTGGTGGACGGCGAGCCGCGTGCCATGGCGCCGGCCAACCGGACCCACGGTACTCTGCAAGGTCGGTTGGCGACGCTGATCAACAATCACCTGGATCGCGAAAATCGCCCATGCAGCTTGGTGGTAGAGCCCGGCGTCGTCCCGCATCTGCTGTCCGATTATAATGTGCGTGTGCCGGACTTGGCGGTGACTTGCGCCCCGTACCAGACCGAAGAAACGGTGCTGACCGATCCGGTCTTGTTGATCGAGATCCTCTCGCCGAGCAATCAGGCGAAGACCTGGACCAACATCTGGGCGTACACCAGCATCCCGAGCGTTCGGGAAATTCTGGTCTTGCGGGCCGATCGGATCGGAGCTGAACTGTTGCGGCGCTCACCGCAGGGTGAGTGGCCCGCGCGCCCGGCAGCGATTGGTGGCGAGCTGATGTTGGAAACCATCGGCTTCCGAACGAACCTGACAGAACTCTACCGGGGCACGCGCCTCACCAGCTGACCCACGATGCTCCTCGCCCCGCTTGCGGGGAGAGGTTGGGTGAGGGGCATTTGGCGACCGCATGGCAGCCACACGGGGCGGCAGAGTCTTTCCCCTCACCCGGAAGCTGCGCAACGCAGCTTCCGACCTCTCCCCGCGAGCGGGGCGAGGTAATTGGACGCGCTGTCCATACTTTTACGGGGCTCGCAGCCTGCAGCGATCATATGCGCGGACTTTCGCACCGAGGGACTAGCGCCGTGAGGAGGGTTTGCGCCTCGGTGAGTTCGGGGAATTGTCGGGTTGGCGGGAAGCCCTCGAGCGCCGGCGCCAGCACGGCGTGGGCATCGGCGTCGCGACTGGCCGCGCGGTAAAGCTTCGCCAGAGCCAACGCGGCGCGCAGTTCGAAGCTGCGCGCTTTTTGCGACTGCGCGATAGCGATCGCGGCCTGCATAGCCTGTTCGGCCGCCGCGGTATTAGCCGGGTCGCGCTGCAGCAGGATCTCGCCGCGAATGCGGTGCATCTCCGCTTCGTACCAACGCTCCTTGGTGCGCCCCAGCTCGGCGAGCGCATCGTCCAGGCGGCGGAGCCCGGCATCCGTCTCGCCGGTCCTCGCTTCGGCTTCGGCCAGGGCCGCTTCGAGACTGGGCAGGAGAAAAACATTGCCTTGCTCCCGACGGATGGCGAGGCCGCGTCGCATCTCGGCAAGTCTCGACTCATCGGCGGAGTCGGAGGATTTTGCCCAGCCCTGAAAAAATACCGCCATGCCACCCCAAAAGGCTGCGAGATAGCATCGAGACACGATATCGGCGAGCCCTTGGCCATAGGTCGCGACCGCTTCGGGATTGCAGCGAACAAGCCCTAGCAGCGCCGCGAATGCGACCGCATGACCCATCGTCGGAGCATGCGCTGCCGACTCGGCGTCGGCGAGGGCGCGGTCGGCAAGGCGCAAAGCCTCGTCGATTCGACCGAGCACCCACAATGTGAGGGCGTCGATTATCTCCGCTACAATGCGGGGATTCCAGCCGAACCGGTTGGCGAAATCGCCATGCCGTGCCTGGTCGTAGAGTTCGACAGTCTCCTGAAAATGCTGATGGGCGCCGGCAAAGTCGCCGAAATAGAAGCAGGTCGAGCCGGAAATGCGGTGCGCGATTAAGCTCTCGGGACAATCCGGCCGGGCCGCAGCTTCGCGTAGGAAAAGCTGCGCCATTTCGCGCATCGGCTCGGGTTCGCCGCTCGTCTGATGCCCCAGCCATAGACCGTAATAGGCGGAGAAACGCTCCGAAACGTCTTCCTCCCGGCTCGCCAATTCGCGGGCGCGCTCAAAGGCTGCGCTCGTTTCCGGCGCGTGTTGTCCCTTGGCCCAGATCAGCGCATTGCCGAGACTCGTCTGTAGACGCAGCCGGTTGCTGCCCGTCGCGGCTCTCGGCGCCGTCGCAGCAACCTTGTCGGCCAATTCGACCGCTTTGCCGAGATGGGCGGCGGCCTCCTTAAACGCCGAACGGCGCGAGGCCTGGTCGCCGGCCTTGCCCCACCATTCGATCGCCGGCTCGTCGAGCCCGGCCTGGGTCAGATGATGGGCGACGAGTTCCGGCTCGGCCACCGTGATCGCCGGGAACTGATCGCGCAAGGCATTGGCGATCTGCCGGTGCAGGATCTGCCGCCGGCTCCTGAGCAGGGTTTCGTAGGCCGTCTCCTGGACCAGCGCGTGCTTGAAGGTGTAGCGCGCATCGGGCGGCATGCCCGAGCGGAACAGAAGCTCCGCCTTTTCTAGCTGCGCCAATGCTGCGCGCAATGCCGGCTCGTCGCGGCCGGCGACCGCGCGCAGCAGCGGGTAGGAGAATTCGCGGCCGATCGCGGCGCCGATCTGCGCCACCTCCTTGACCGGCGCCAGCCGGTCGAGACGGGCCGCCAATGAATCCTGCAACGTCGCAGGGACCGCGAAAGGCGGCAATGGACCGTTGAGGCGCCAGCCCTGTGACCCCTCGATCAGGAGGCCCGATTCCAGCACCGTCTTGGTCAGTTCCTCGACAAAGAGCGGCACCCCGTCCGTCTTGGCGACAATCTGCGCCGTCACCTCGGGGGGCAGCTTCCGGCCGGCGACATGCCCGGCCAGGGTCGCGACCTCGGCGGGAGCCAGGCGGTCGAGTACGATGCTGGTGACGTGAGAGAGCCCGGTCCAGGGCGCCTCGTATTCCGGCCGGAAGGTGAAGAGCGCCAATACCGGCAAGGCGCGGACGCGCTCGACCGTCAGATCGAGCACTTCGAGCGAGGTCGCATCGGCCCAGTGGACGTCCTCGAACAGCATCAATACCGGCTTTGCCCGCGCCAATGCTTCGAGCTGGTCGAGCAGGGCCGCGAGGGTCAGCCGCCGCTGCTGCGCGGCACTCAATGCGAGCGGCGGGTAGCGCTCGCCGGTCGGGATCGACAGCAGGGAAGCGAAGAGCGGTGCGGTTTCAACGATCCGCGCCGGCGCCAAGATGGCTTCGAGCTTGTCGAGCTGCGTCTCCGCCGGGTCGTCGGGGGCGAGGCGGGCGGCGCGTCCGAGCGCCACGACAAAGGGGTGCAGGACGCTGTCGCGATGATAGGGCGAGCATTGATAGCGCAGCCGCGTATGCGGCTCGCTCGCGACCTCGGCGGCGAGCTGAGCGGCGAGCCGCGACTTGCCGATGCCGGCTTCGCCCGAGAGCAGGACAATCTGGCCGGCGCCGGCCCAGGCCCGGCGCAAGCGGTCGCGCAATATCGCACTCTCCGCCGCCCGCCCGACGAGATCGGTGATCCGTCGGCGCGCCGCCTCGAAGCGGCTTTCGGCGGTGCTCGGCCGCAACACCTGCCAGACCGGCACCGGCTCGGCGAAGCCTCTGAGGCTGACCGACCCAAGGTCGCGGTACTCGAAAAGGCCACCGGCGAGGCGATGGGTGGTCTCGGCGATTACCAGCGTGCCGGGATCGGCGAGGCTTTGCAGCCGCGCCGCCAGGTTGGGTGTCTCGCCGACGACGTTTCGCTCCTGCGCCACGCCCTCGCCGATCAGCTCGCCGACGATGACAAGGCCGGTCGCGATGCCGATCCGCACTTGCGGCTGCGCTACCGCCGCTGCTGCCGCGGTGAAGCCGGGAACCGCGTCGAGGATCGCCAGACCGGCCTGGATCGCCAGCGCTGCATCGTCCTCATGGGCTTGCGGATAGCCGAAATAGATCAGCACGCCGTCGCCCATGTATTTGGCGACGTAGCCGCCGAACCGCCCGACCCGTTCGGCAACGGCACGATGGTAGGTGCCGATCAGCGTGTTCAGATCCTCGGGATCGGTCTGCCGCGACAGCGCCGTCGAGCCGACCAGATCGCAGAACATCACGGTGAGCTGCCGCCGTTCGGCGGCGTCATGGGGCTTCGCGTCGGTCGAACCGGAGGGCGCCGCCGATGTCGCCGCGACGGCCAAGCCGGAGATGGCCCTAAGGAGACGCTTGCGGTGCCCGAGCGGCACACCAAGCTCCTTGAGGTCGACGTCGGTCAGCTCCGGCAGGATATCGGCGTCGATTTCACTCGCGCGAAAGAGCGCCTCGTACCGTCCGAGGCCGAGACTTCTGAGCCAACCCCCGACATCCATGGCCGTACTCCACAGGCCCCGAACGGATCATCGTTTGGTTAAAGCGCGCTGTCCAGGGTCGGGCTGTTATAGAATTGCGATAGCGTGTAGGATGGGCTGAGCTTGCGAAGCCCGTCATCGCCGGCGCGGAGGCGCGCGATGGGCTTCCCCCGGATCAGGGCCGGGGTCAGCCCATCCTACGGCGAGCACCCTCCAGCCCAGCTGGCGAGCGCGCTGTAGGTCGAAAGCTCGATGCCGAGGGCTGCGATCCGGGCGGCAATCGCGGGGCTCGTCAAGGCCGCCAATTCCTCGGTGTGGTGATATTCGGGCATCGCTGCGGCCAGCGCCGGACTGCGCTCGGTCGCCGGGTGACAATAAATCTCACTGACGCCCTCGGGCAGATATGGCAGCAGCCGCAATATCCGTTCCTCAACCATCCTGCCGCTCCAGGCGAGACCGAAGACATGGTCGTTGACCACCATCCCGGCGCCACGCAGGCGGCGGCGCAGGCGCTCGACCCACGGGCGGTACAGTACGGGCGGAGTGCGCTCTTGCGGGAAGGCGCGGCGCAGCGGCGCCCGCGGCTCGGCCGGGACCCGCATCGACCGCATGCGATAATCGCGCCCAATTTTGAGGATCAGATCGGCAACCGTCGGGTGGAGATGCATGTGCTTATGGGTATTGACGTGATCGAGATCGAGGCCGGTCGCGTGAAACGCCTCGAACTGGGCTCTAATCTCGTGCGCGAGCTGGCGCCTGATATCGGGGCGAAAGAAGAACCGAAAGCCGGCCCGCGCCATATTCGAGAGAAAGCGGCCGTCGCGTCCGACTAATCCCGGCACGTTCTCTGGCGGGCTCACGGGCTGGCCATCGACCAGCACGAGATGGAGACCGACGTGCAATTCGGGGAGGCAGCGGGCTCGTTCGACGGCATCGGCTGCCATCGGCGCACCGACCATCAGGCTCGCGGTCGATAAAATGCCGCGCTTGTGCCCTTCCTCGACCGCCGCATTGACCGCGGTGTCGAGCCCGAAATCGTCGGCGCAGACGATCAGCCGCCGCATCGCGGCTCGACCGACGGCGAGCCGGCCAACGCCCGATTATCATAGGCCCCGACCGGGGAACCGGTTCCAGGTTGTGTCCGAGGCGCGGAAGCTCGTCTCAAATCCTGATCTGCTCGATTGCCGATTTGAGTGTCTCGGCACTGCGCTGCAACGCTTGGCGCTCACCCTCGGACATTGCAGGCTCGCAGATCTCGATGGCGCCGTCGTGACCCAGAACACTCGGCAATGTAAGTGTGACACCGTACCGATGGTTGAAAGAACCAATCGGGATCACGGCCCGCTCGTCGCGCAACACGATTTCAGCGATCCGCGCCGAAACCATGCCGATGCCATGCTGGCTCGCGCCAATCCCCTCAATGATCGCGATATTCGCATAGCGCACCTCGTCTTCGATGTCCTTGCTGAGCTTTGCGCGATCGTCTTCGGATTCTGCCAACAGCTCGAGCGCGGGCGCTCCAGCGATGCGGGCCGAGGACCACACGAAGACTTCAGAAGTTCCGTGCTCGCCCAAAACCTGCGCCTCGACGCTCGCCGGGCTGACGCGGAGCCGCCGCCCCAAATGATAGCGGAAACGCAGGCTGTCGAGATAGGTCCCGGTGCTGAGAACCCGTTCGTGACCCAGCATGCGTACGACGTCGGCGAGCGGATCGGGCGGATCGGTGACAACGAGGACCATTGCTTGCGGCGCCGCCGCATGCAAACGAGGGACGATTTCCTTGTAGGCGGCGACATTGGCATCGAGCAGACGCAGGCGGCCGCGAGGATCGCTACGGTCGGTGGCGCCACCGGTTTTTTCATTGAGACCGGCAGTCAGCAGGATCAAATCCGCATCTTTAAGATCGGCATAGTCTCCATCGCGAAGCTCGATTGCGGGAAGCAGCACGGCCCCGTATCGCGCGTCAGTTACCAATCCGCGCGCCCGTTCCCGATTACGATTGACAACGACGATCTCCCGGGCACAGCCGCGGGTGATCAAGGCGGTCAGACAGGCTGCGCCTACCGCCCCCGCACCGATAATTCCGACTTTCATCCGCTGCTCCTTGAGCCTTGAGCCAAAACAAATGTCTGATTTGCGTGAACAGCAGAGCCCGCAAGCCTATCCACAATGGTGTAAGAAAGAGACCGCGTATTCGATTGGATCATCGCGGCCGGTGCGCGCTTGTAAAGGACCGCGTTCAGCCGGTCATCTCGCGACTGCGCAGAAACTGGAAAAACTCGACACCCTCGCGCAGCCGCCGGCGCATCATTTGCGGGCTCTTGATCATTTCGGCGACCAGCGCGGCAATTTTCCGGCGGCGGAAATAGAAACGTTTATAGAAGGTTTCGAGCGACTCAAAGATCTCGGTGTGCGACAGGTGCGGATAATGCAAGGGTGCTATCTGCACCCCGTGATCGTCGATCAATTCGGCATGGCTCGTATCAAGCCAGCCATTCTCGACCGCCTGGCGATAGAGATAGGTTCCGGGATAAGGGGCGGCGAGCGATACCTGGATCGTGTGCGGGTTGATTTCGCCGGCAAAGCGGATCGTCTCCTCGATCGTCTCCTTGGTCTCGCCGGGCAGCCCGAGAATAAAGGTGCCGTGGATCGTGATCCCGAGCTCGTGACAATCCTTGGTAAAGCGGCGCGCGATATCGATCCGCATCCCCTTTTTAATGTTGTTGAGGATCTGCTGGTTACCGGTCTCGTACCCGACCAACAACAGCCGCAGCCCGTTGTCGCGCAGAATCTCGAGGGTCGAACGCGGCACATTCGCCTTGGCATTGCACGACCAGGTGACGCCGAGCCTGCCCAACTCGCGGGCGATCGCCTCGGCGCGCGGCCGGTCGTCGGTAAAGGTATCGTCGTCGAAGAAAAACTCCTTTACTTGCGGAAACCAGCTCTTGGCGAGGCGGATCTCTTCGACGACATGAGCGACGCTGCGCACCCGGTAGCGATGCCCCCCGACCGTTTGCGGCCACAGGCAAAACGTGCATTTCGAGCGGCAGCCGCGCCCGGTGTAGAGCGACAGATACGGATGCAGTAAATACCCGATAAAATAGTTTTCGATCTTGAGGTCACGCTTATAGACCGCGCTGACAAACGGCAGCTGGTCCATGTCTTCGAGGATCGCGCGATCGCGATTGTGGCTGATGGTGCCGCTCGGCGTGCGATAGCTGAGGCCGTCGATCGCATCGAAGGCTCGGCCCTCGGCGACCTCCTTGATCGTGAAATCGAATTCTTCGCGGGCGACAAAGTCGAGAGCGGATGACGCCTGGAGGCTCTCCTCCGGTTCGACCGCCACTTTGGCGCCGACCATGCCGATCTTCAGGCGCGGATTGGCGTCCTTCAGTGCTTGGGCGACCCTGACATCCGAAGCAAAGGACGGGGTCGAGGTGTGCAGGACAACCAGCTCGTAATCGGCGGCGAGCGGCAGAACATCGCCGAGTTTGAGCTTTGCCGGCGGCGCATCGACGAGGCGGCTCTCGGGAACCAATGCGGCCGGCTGAGCGAGCCAGGTCGGATACCAGAACGAGCGGATCTCGCGCCGCGCCTGATAACGCGAACCAGCGCCGCCATCAAAGCCGTCGAAGGACGGCGGATGCAGGAACAAGGTCTTCATCAGAATACCCTTACTCAATCGGCGACGGTCATGCGACCATTTGGTGCGACATCGAGGCTGAGGTCCCGCCACCGGACGCGCCGAACAAAAAAGCTGGCGACAAACACGGAAAAGGACAAGCCATCGCGCAGTGGCAACAGCCACAATCGCGTTGTCGACAGCCCGAGAGCTCGCGCGACGGCTCCCGCTGCGGCCCATCGCAACAGCAAAGTGACCGCGAACAGCAGGCAAGCGCCTGCTGCGAAGCCGCTCGCTGCGGCGGCGAAGAAGGTGATCGCCAGCGGGTGGGTCGCGACCGATCCGACATATCCGATCGGCGCCAGTCCGCGCATTGTACGCGCCCAGCGCAGCTCGTGCCGCCAAAGTGCGGCAAAGCTCGGCTCGTACACCAGGTCCTCGACGAGGTAGCGCGACAGCATCACGTCCAGCCCAACTGCTCGAATGGCGTCGCCCAATCGATGGTCGTCGGCGAGCTCGTCGCGAAATGGTGCAAAGCCGCCGATGCGGCCGAGAGTCGCACGGGTGAGCGCGATCGTGGCGCCAAAACAGCCGCCCCCGATCCCCAATGCATCGGCTAAGAGCGCATTCGGCAGGAATGCGAAATTGATCTGCAATGCGCCCAAATCCGACCACAGCCCACCGGTCGAGACGCCTTTGTAGAGGCAGGTCACGACGCCGATTCGCGAATCCCGCAGCGGTGCCGTCACCGCATCGAGATAGCCTCGATCGACCCGCATGTCGCTGTCGGCCAGGACCAACGTGTCGTGCTGCACGGCCGTCAGCATGTTTTCGAGATTGGAGACCTTTTGGTTGCTGCCGCGGATATGGCTGTCAACGACGAGCGCGATATCGGTCTCGGGGACGTCGCGGATCAGCACCCGTGCGGCCTCGAGCGCCGCGTCTTGCGGGCTGTTGACGCCGAGCACGATCTGGACCGACGGATAGTCCTGCTCGACAAATGAACGGAGGTTCTCGTAAAGCCCAGGCTCGGCGCCATGCAGAGGCTTAAGGATGGAAACCGGCGGCTGCTTACCCGTTTCCGCGCCCGCAAGCGGCCGCCGGGCGAAGCGAAGGGCGGCCAGCACCTGACCGCCGAGGCAAAGCCAGCTGGCGAGGACCACGGCAACAATCGGGAGAGCCGAACCCATTCCCAAACTCATTCAACAAACCGCGTCGGACCGAAATCCGGTTAGATAGCGGTCTCGGAAACGAAAGGCACCGGTGCGCGTTCCCAATGCAAGCCGCCGCAATTGGTAGCAGCGCAACCGTGCTCACATATAATCGATTGCGTTGGCAGGTTCGGCCTGTCGTCGGGGTGATGAGGCAAGATCATGCGTGTCGTGCTAGCTCAGCCGCGAGGCTTCTGCGCCGGGGTCGAACGAGCGATCGAGATCGTCGAGCGCGCTCTCGATAAATATGGGCCGCCGATCTATGTGCGTCACGAGATCGTCCATAACCGCCATGTGGTCGAGCGTCTGCGCGCCAAAGGCGCCTATTTTGTGGACGAAATCGACGAGATCCCGCCGGGTAATGTCACGATTTTCAGCGCCCACGGCGTCGCCAGCGCGATCGAGGAGCGTGCCGGGGCACGCGGGCTGCCGGTCATTGATGCAACTTGCCCGCTCGTCTCAAAGGTGCACATCGAAGGCCAGCGTTATGCGAACCAGGGCCGCGAGATCATTCTGATCGGGCATGCCGGCCACCCCGAAATTGTCGGCACGATGGGTCGTATCATCGGCCGCGTGCATTTGATCTCGACACCGGAAGAGGTGGCCGGGCTGCAGGTTTCCAACCCCGACAAGCTCGCTTTTATCACCCAAACGACACTCAGCGTCGATGATACGCACGCGGTGATCGAGGCGCTGAAGGCGCGTTTTCCGACCATTGTCGGCCCCGACACCAAGGACATCTGCTACGCCACGCAAAATCGCCAGCGGGCGGCACGCAATCTCGCGGCGATGGTCGATGTCGTGCTGGTTGTGGGCGCTCCGAACAGCTCGAATTCAAACCGGCTGCGCGAAATCGCCGCAGAAAGCGGGGTGCCGAGTTATTTGATCGAAGATGCCGCGGCGCTCGATCCGCGCTGGCTCAAAGATGCCTCGGCAGTCGGCATTACAGCGGGCGCCTCAGCTCCCGCCGAATTGGTCAAAGCGCTGATCGACCGTCTGCGCGATCTGGCGGAGATCGAGGTCGAGGAACTGTCGGGGGTGACCGAAAACGTGCGCTTCCGCATGCCGCCGCAACTCGCCGAGGGCGCGGCCGGCTGACGTTTTTGCCAGCTGACTTTTTGAACGCAAATCTCTGAAGAGGCTGTGTCGTGGGCATTCCATTGCGGCAAACCATCCGTGTCGGGGCGTATGTCCTCGGACGGCATCTGCGCGGCATCGAGCGCTATCCGCTGGTGTTGATGCTCGAACCGCTGTTCCGCTGCAATCTCGCCTGCGCCGGCTGCGGCAAAATCGATTATCCGGACGCGATCCTCAATCAGCGTCTGAGCGTCGCTGAGTGCCTCGAAGCCGTCAATGAGTGCGGCGCACCGGTCGTGGTGCTCGCCGGCGGCGAGCCGTTGCTGCACCGCGACATCGGGGACATCGTCAAGGGGATTATCGGTCGGAAAAAGTTCGTATATCTGTGCACCAATGCGCTATTGCTCGAGAAGAAAATCGATCAATTCCAGCCGCATCCCAATTTCGCCTGGACGGTGCATCTCGATGGCGAGCGTGAAGAGCACGACCGAACAGTGTGCCAGGAGGGGGTCTACGATCGCGCGGTCGCGGCGATCGCGGAAGCGAAGCGACGCGGCTTTCGCGTCAACATCAACTCTACCCTATTCGACACGGCGGAGCCGGAACGCGTCGCCCGGTTTTTCGATGAAGTCAGTGCCATGGGCATTGACGGAATCACCGTGTCGCCGGGCTATGCCTATGAGCGTGCGCCCGATCAGGAGCATTTTCTGAACCGCCGCCGCACCAAGGAACTGTTCCGCGATATTTTCGCGCATGACCGCGGCCGCTGGTCGTTCAATCAATCGAGCCTGTTCCTCGATTTCCTGGCCGGCAATCAAGCCTATCGGTGCACACCTTGGGGCAATCCGACACGCAACGTCTTTGGCTGGCAGCGGCCCTGTTACCTGCTCGGCGAAGGTTATGCCAAGACCTTCAAGGAATTGATGGAGGATACCGACTGGGACGCTTACGGCACCGGCCATTATGAAAAATGCGCCGACTGCATGGTCCATAGCGGTTATGAGGCCACCGCCGTCGTGGATTCGGTACGCCATCCGCTGAAGGTGCTGAGAGTGGCGCTACGCGGGGTGCGCACCAAAGGCGAGATGGCGCCGGAAATCCCCCTCGATCACCAGCGCCCCGCCGAATATGTTCTCTCTCGGCATGTCGCCGAGATGATGGCTCGGTTAGACCGCCGCGACGAGACCGTGCAGAGCGCGGGCGGGCAGCACTAGCGCCGCCAGCGCGGTCCGGGTTTCGCGCGCCAACCCGACCAGCGCCGCGACTTGCCGCGGGCGGCGCGCTACCGAGGCGAGCACCCGAGCCAATTTTGGGGTGCCATTTGCGCCCAATGGAATAAGCGCCGCCGGCGGCAGCGCCCGATACGCGCTGTCTGCGATTGTGCGCACGACGACGAACGGAATACCGGCCGATTCGGCGATACGCGCCACAACATCGCTTTCGAGATCGGCGGCGAGTGCGCCTGTCTCGTCCCAGGTTCGGCGCTTTTCGTCGGTGCTGGCCATGACCCTCGAGGTTCCGAGCACCGGACCTTCGACGGCACCGATCTTGGCCGCAAGCCCCGCGATCCGAGTGCGAAATGCTTCTTCGCTTTGCCAGCGATCACCGTCAGCCAGCACCTCGGTGGAAATGACGACGTCGCCCGCGCGCAACTGCGGCGCGAGGCCACCGGCGATGCCAAAGCTGACAAGGCAGTTCGCATGCCGCACTGCGCGTTCGACGAGCGCCGCGGTGCGGTGGCGGTCTCCGCCGCCAACCACAGTCGAAAAACCGGCGGCCCGTGCAATTCTCGCTTCGGCCAAGAGCCCGGTTGTGCAAAGCACCTGCCCCGGAAATGTCGGCATGAAGAATTCCCCGCGGATCGATCGGCGGGGATCAATGTTCGAACCCGCAGACTTTGCTTCGAGAACAGCCGAGCGGCTCGCTTCCCTGCCAAGCGGCGCTTCTAGCAATGTTTTCTGCAGTTTAAAGCTCCAAAATGTCGCAGGTCAAAGGCCGAACGGCACATGCTGCGAATTGCTCGTCGTCAACCGACGGTAGCGGGCGAGCGCCCATAACGGAAAATATACAGAATAGCCGTGATAACGCAGAAAGAATACGCGGGGAAAGCCGACCGCGGTAAACCATGGCTCGTCCCAACCGCCGGCTGCATTCTGTGTCCGGATCAGATAGGCGATCCCGCGGGCGACCGCCGGGTTGTGCACTTCGCCGGCCGCCATCATCCCAAGCAGGGCCCAAGCGGTTTGCGATGCGGTACTATAAGGAGCCGTGCCGCGCGGTCTGTCCGGCCAATAAGATTCTTCGCTCTCGCCCCAACCGCCATCGTCACGCTGCCGGGCGCAGAGCCACTCGACTGCGCGGCGAATCTCGGAAGCCTCGACGTCCGCATTGACGGCATTGAGGGCCGCCAGCGCCGACCAGGTGCCATAGATGTAGTTGGTTCCCCAGCGGCCATACCAGCTCCCATCGGGCTCCTGCTCGCGCTTGAGATAGGCGAGTGCGGTCGCGGCGCAGGCATTGTGTGCCGGATCGCCGCGTTGCGCGAGAAACCCAAGGCAGCGGGCGCTGACATCTGCGGTCGGCGGGTCGAGCAGTGCACCGTGGTCGGCAAACGGGATATGATTCAAGTAGAAATGCGTGTTGCCGGTGTCGAATGAGCCCCAACCGCCATCGCGGCTTTGCATGCCGACAATCCATTCCGCCGCCCTGTCAATCGCTGGACGCCAGCGCTCCCGATCGAAGCGATCGAGGGCCAAGGCGGCGACCGCGGTGTCGTCGACATCGGGATAGAACGGATTCTCGTATTGAAACGCCCAGCCGCCCGGCCGCAAGCCAGGCCGCACCGCAGCCCAGTCACCGACCACCTCCAGCACCTGCTTTTCGGCTAGCCAGGTGAGACCCCGCTCTATGGCTGGTTCGAGATCGGGATCGTTAATCTCCATCAAGATGTGGCAGCTGAGCGCGGTATCCCAGACTGGTGACAGGCAGGGCTGGCAATAGCTTCGTCCGGGTTCGAGGACGAGAAGCTTGTGCAGAGCTGCATCGGCGGTTCGATAGCACGGATGGTCCGGTGAGTATCCGAGACAGTCGTACATCATCAGCGCATTGGCCATTGCCGGAAAGATGCCGCCGAGACCGTCCTCACCGTTGAGCCGCTCATTGACAAAGGCGACTGCTTGATCAATCGCCCGCTGCCGGGTGCCCTTGGGAAAGATCGGCTCTGTCCGACGCAAGACATGGTCGAGGACCGCAAACGCGGTCGCCAGCGGCGACCGTGTCGGCCCGGTGATCCAATCCCGCACGCTCTCGGGGTCCTCGAGAAACAGCTCGCGAATCGTCACACCCCGCGGGTTGCGGGCACGCGGCCGCATGGCCATCAACACCAACAAGGGCACCAATACCGTGCGCGACCAATACGAAACCTTGCTGATGTGAAACGGTGACCATTGCGGCAACAGCATAATCTCGACCGGCATCATCGGCACGGCGCGCCACGGTACTTCCCCGAACAATGCCAGCAGGATGCGGGTAAAGACGTTGCTGCGCCGCGCGCCGCCTCTCTCCAGGATTGCGGCGCGAGCCCGGGCCATGTGCGGCGCATCGATCGGGTCACCCGCGGCCTTCAATGCGAAATACGCTTTGATCGAGCAGCTGAGATCGAGCGCGCCGCCATGAAACAATGGCCAGCCGCCGTCCGCCCCTTGTTCGGCGCGCAAAAATTCGGCGATGCGCCTCTCGATCTCGGGTTCTTCGCGGCCGAGGTAATGTTGCAGCAAGATGTATTCGGCAGGGATTGTTGCATCGGCTTCGAGCTCGAACAGCCAATGCCCGTCATCCTTCTGCAGCGCCAGCAGCGATCGGGTCCCCCGGCCAATCGCGTCGTCGAGCGCGAGATCACGGCCGCCTGGATGCTGCGAACGGGGGCGTCGGCCGCTGATCGTTTCTGCGCGGTGTTCGCTCATCGCATGAGGTTTGCTTTTTGTGTGCGCCGGTGTTGTACGCCGGCTGTCGCGCGGGGCCGTGCCCGGTGCCTCATCGCCTCGCGACGCCTAAGCTCATGGCTCAGCACGCAACGCGCGGCGGTAAAACCCGAACAGATCGCGCCCTCGATCGTCGCCGGCAACCCGGTTTCGGTGTAGTCGCCGGCGAGCAGAAGATTTTGCCAGCGCGTTACCGCGCGCGGTCGACGCAACAACTGCTCGGGGCTGGCAAGAAACGTCGCTCGCCGCTCCTTAACAATCCGCACCGGCGGCATCGGGGCTGCAGGAATTTGGTAACCAGCCATAGTGTCGCGCCATAAAGTCGAGCGTAATTCCTCGGCTGAAAGGTCGATAATTCGATCCGCTGCGCTGACGGTTACCGACAACACTTGCGGTTTGTGAAAAATCCATTCGGCGGTCGCACCGATCACACCCACGAATAACGGCGAGTGAGGGGGGGCCGCACAGTGGAAATGGGCATTGACGATCGGCGAATAGCGCTCGGGCACAACAAGATCGGGCACGAGCCGCGCTGTGACCGGGGCAGGCGTTGCCAGTATCACCCGATCTTCGGCGGCGAGTTCGACGGGTCCGCCGTCAAATCGCAAGATCGAGACGCGCTCGGCCGAGAGGTCGAGCGCGCGCAACCGCGCCGAAAAATGCAAGGCCGCACCGAGCCGCTGCAAAGTCTCAAGTGCCGGATCGATAAATGTTTCCGATAAGCCCGTGCGCGGCACCAGAGGTCGGCAGGCAGCGCCGCCGCGCCCCAACGTCTCGACAAGAATTCGCCAGAACAGCCGCGACGAGGCTTGGTTGACCCCGGCGTTCAGCGCCGCAACCGCGAGCGGCTCCCATAACCGGGCGAATAGCGCTCCCCTGGGGTCGAGCACCTCACCAACCACCGCGCCCGGCGCGGCGCGGCGCAGCGCCAGCGCTTTGAGATAGTCGGTGGCGCGTGTTTGCGGAACCCGCCGCCATTGACGCAAGATCCACCACGGGAGGCGCCCTCGGTTCGGCTGCAAAACCCAGCGCTGCCCGGTGGTTGCATCAAAGAACGGGAATACCGCGTCCTCGGGTCCGATCAGCGTGCCGCGCGCGCCAATTCGTTCGAGGTAGTTCAACGCGCGGTAATTGCCGGACAGCAGCAGGTGGTTGCCATTGTCGATCCGACAGCCGAGTTCAGCATCGAAATAGGAGCGACACCGGCCGCCGGCGTGACCAGCGGCCTCATAAAGCCGCACCTCGCGTCCTTCTGACGCGAGTACGACTGCGGCGGCAAGCCCGGCCAGACCCGCCCCGACAATGTGGACAACTCCGCTCGCTACCCGGCCCTTCATAACAGGCCATGGCGCAGTGCCAGCCACAATTTCAAGCTCTTCGACAATGCGACCTGTGCCATGGGATCGCGCCATCCCCGGCGCAACAGCTCGCGCAAGATCGCACCGTAGACTGCACCCATGACAGCGGCGGGCCGCATGGCCCGGTGCCGGCATTGACCCATCGTCCGCTCGGCATCCTCGAAATGCCGCTCGGCAATCGCGGCAACCTCGCGGCAAACTGCCGGCAATGTCGGATCGAGCAGCACGCTGATCGGATCGGCACCGCGAATGCCGTGATGTTCGAGGATTTCCCGCGGCAGATAAAGCCGGCCGTGCTGCGCGTCTTCACCAAGGTCGCGCAGGATGTTGGTCAATTGCAGTGCGCGACCGAGCGAGTCGGCCACGCCATGGGCGGCGGGGCTCGCATCGCCAAAGACGTGAACCGAAAGATGGCCGACGGCACTCGCAACCCTGGCGCAATAAAGGTCCAGGGTGGCGAGGTCGGGGGCGCGGATATTCTCGCGCGCATCCATTTCCATACCGTCAATAACAGCGAGAAAGTCCTGTCGGCGCAGCGCATAGCACAACATCGGTTGGTGCAACGCGCGGGCAATGAGGTGGCGCGGACGCCCGGCATAAAGTGCTTCGATCTCCTCACGCCAGGTCCGCAGCGCGGCAAGCTTGTCCGCGACTGGCCGCTCGCCATCGGCGATGTCGTCAACCTCGCGGCACCAGGCATAGATCGCGTACATCGCATCACGTCGATCCCGCGGCAGCAGGCGCATCGCCCAGTAGAACGACGTACCTGCGGCCTCGACCCGCTGACGGATCGACTGGCGCAACGCTGCACCGTTCGGCGCTGGCGCGACCTCATCAAAGGCCGCCTCGCTCATCGTCGCGCTCCGCGCAGCACACCCAGCCCAAAGGCTGCGAGAAAATCGACTTTGCTGAGTCCGACCCGATGGGTGAGCGGATCACCGCGGCGCAGCCGCGCAAGCAAGCGCACCGCCAGTTCGACGATCACGGCACATTCGCAGCGCAGCCCAGCCGCTGCTACAGCGGACGGCAGCCCGCGCGCGGTCGCGACCAGCACGGCGGTGCGATCGAGCAGGATGTCAAGCACCTGGCGCAACGCTGCGCTCGCGGCCGGGGCTGTCAGAGCCTCGACCCCGATCCCGGCGGCCGCGAGGTCGCTGAGCGGCAAATAGATGCGATCGAGCCGGCGATAATCCAGAGCGCAATCCTGGAGATGGTTCAGCACCTGCAAGGCAGCGCACAGCGCGTCCGAGGCGGGCCAGGTAAAACGGCTTTCGCCGTGCAGATCGAGCAATTGCCGTCCGACCGGCGCCGCTGAGTAGCGGCAATAGTCCATTAGGTCGGCCCAATCGCGATAGCGCCGCTGCTCAGCATCCTGCCGGAACGCGCGCAACACATCGTGGCAATGCTGGGCGGTCATTCCGGTTTCGAGCAGGCTCTGGCGCATCGCCGCGGCGGCTGGCGAATCGGGACCCGGCGCGCCGTCCAGCACCGCCGCCATTCGATCAAGCCGATAGATCTTGTCTGCGGGTGCCAGCGCCGGATTGTCCGCGATATCGTCGGCATTGCGCGCAAACCGGTAAAAGGCATGAACATGGCGGCGCAGATCGCGCCGAATCAGCAGCGACCCGACCGGGAAATTTTCACCGCCGCGCCATTTGCCGGATGGCGTTTCAACGCTGGCCGCGACGACGGTATGGGGCTCGGAGCTTGCCGCGCTCATTTCGAACGATCGCTGTTCACATGAGTGCAAACGTCTTGCGCTCGGAACGGATTCAACAAAAACATGCAGTAGCGGATGACGGAGATAAACCGGCGCGTCAAGCAACTATGGCGCGCCCCACCAAATCGCCGGGCGCCAACAGCGACAGTGGTATCGAGAACTGTCGAAAATGAGTAGGTTGTTCATCCGCTAACCCGAACTCATGCGATCAAACACTTGCTTGATATCGAGAAAGACGATTACACCGCTAAACACGAAGAGCGCTATTCCGGCATCGTGCAGACTGCCGTAAGACCAGGCTTGGGCGAGAAACAGACCGGCAATGCCGATTACCGTAAACAGCGGAATGACGACGGCCAAGCCGGCGAGATTGTCGACCAGCAGCAAGGCACTCAGGCTCGAGGGCCACCCGTCAAAACTTTGCTTCAGCCGCAGGAAAGCAAGCGCCAGCGCGCAGATGATCAAGACGATACCAGCCGCATAATCGCCTGATTCCTCGGCGCCGCTGGCAGCAAAGGCGCCGAGTACGAGACAGATCCCAAGAACCAGAAACTGAACCCAAAACCCGAGCCAGGACCAGAATGCCGTATCTGCTGCTTCCGGTTCTCGGCCGTTTTCGACCATTACCGACCAATCTCCTGTCACCGCGTGGGCGCGTCGATCCGCGCTCGTTATTGTCGCTTAACAATATCTCGTGGCGGTGCTGCGGCTTGCCAGTCCAACAGCCGACCGGGTCCGCGGCCTGTTGTCGCGAGGGAGCCCACCCCTCCGACGCATGTGCCGGTAAGCTATAGAAGGGCAGGCGAGACCGGCTCGATCAGAGACGGATCGTTGTTTTTGACATTACCGACGCGCTTGTCGACCGGCCAGATGACCATGTCGTTCGCCGGATAAGGGACGAGCAGCCCCTTTAGATGCTGCGGATCAGCCGCCACCTCGCCGAGCCACACCCCCCAGTTTTCCGCCCCGAGGATGACCGGCATCCTGTCGTGCAAAGGGGCCAACAGCGCGTTAGCGTCGGTTGTAATGATCGTAAAGCTGCGCACCCGTTCGCCATTGGGCGACTGCCAGCTGTCCCACAACCCGGCCATTGCCATCAGCCGCCTGTCGGCCAGCGCCACCGCATAGGGCTGCCGCTCCCGGCCCTGCTTTTTCCATTCGTAAAAGCCGTCGAGCGGAACGAGGCAACGCCGCCGCAGAAACGGTTCACGAAAGGCCGGTCTGGTGTCAATGCTCTCGGCCTTGGCGTTAAAGGTCGAATAGCCGATTTTGATGTCCTTCGCCCAGTGCGGCACGAGTCCCCAACGCATCACATCGAGGCTGCGCTCACCGGCCCTGGGATCAAAGTGGACGACCGGCGCAGATTGGGTCGGCGCAAGGTTCCAGGTGGCAGCGACATTGGGGGTCGGGCGCTCCGGTGGGATCGAAAAGACGAGCTTTACTTGACTGAGATCGGTAGAGAGTCGCGCGCGGCCACACATCCAGTCAAATTGCTCTCGCATTGGCCGTCTCGCAAGACCCGTTGGACATGCTTTGCGCCAAATCCTCGCATGCAGTGCGAGAAAACCAGCCGGCCCCCGCCGCATTCCATCGCGTTTGCATGGGCGGCGACCATCAGTCTCTACGCATCTCGATGTGGGGAATACCGCCGTCGTCGAAGGGCGCGCCAAATTCGATAAAACCGAAGCTGTGGTAAAAGCCGACGAGATAACATTGGGCGCTGAGCCCGATCGCATGCCCGGAATAACGCTCGCGGCAAAATGACAACGCCTCTGTCATCAGGCGCCGGCCGAGCCCTTGTCGGCGCAAGCCGGCGGCGATCGCAACCCGGCCAATCCGGACCACCGCCCCACGATCAGCCGGAGGCATCAAGCGGAGGTACCCGGAAATCGTGCCCTCGATCCTCAGCAGGAGATGATGGGCGGACTGATCGAAACCGTCGAGATCGAGATAAGGCGAGCGCTGCTCGACGACAAAGATCTGCTGGCGAAAGCGCAGCATTTCGTAGAGTGCTTCGGCCGACAGCTGATCGAAGCGCCGCCATTCGGTGGTGATCCCGTGGGCAATCTTTGGCAAGCTGACCCTCGTCTCAGCAGCGGAGGACTTTGTTATGCAACCGCGAGATTATGGACCCTTTCCCTATGTTCCGATCAAGGATCGGCCAAAGCTGACCTGGCCGAACAATGCCCGGCTCGCAGTCTGGATCATTCCGAATATCGAGTTCTTCCCGCTAACCCGAGGGATCCCGCCGCAGCCGGGGGCACCGGCCGGCACGCCGCCATCGGTGCGCGCCTGGGCCCAGCGCGACTACGGCAACCGTGTCGGCATCTGGCGGATCATGGATGTGCTGAGCAAACACGGGGTTCGCGCGAGCCCGACCCTGAACAGCGACATCTGCGACCATCATCCGCAAATCGTCCGCGCAGCAATCGAGCTCGATTGGGAGATCCTCGGCCACAATCAGACGAATAGTGTGTGGCTCGACACGCTGAGCCCGGAGGAGGAGCGCCAAACGATCCGCCGCACCCTGTCGCGCATCGCCGAGATGACCGGCAAAAAGCCGTCGGGCTGGCTCGGCAGCGGTCTTGCCGAGACCTGGCACACGCTCGATTTCCTGGCCGATGAGGGTTGCCTGTATGTTGCCGACTGGGTCAATGACGATCAACCCTATATGATGGATATCGGCGGGCGACCGCTGGTCTCGATCCCATATTCCTACGAAATCAACGACGCGCCCTTCATCAACACGCGCCTCGGCACGATCGACGAGTTCGAAACCGCGATCCGCCGCCAATTCGACACATTATACGCCGAGGGCGCCGAATCGGGCCGGGTCATGGCGATCTGTCTCCACCCTTACCTGACCGGCGTGCCGCACCGCATCAAAGGGCTCGATTCGGCGCTCGCCTATATCCGCGCCCATGATGCGGTGTGGTTTGCCACCGGCGAGGAGATCGTGCGTCACTGGCTGCAATCGGGCGCCATCTTCTGACGTCGACGGCGATTGCGCATCGACGCAATCGCCTGACTTGACGCGAAGCTATAAGCTCTCGGCTGCCGGCGAATTTGCTTTCAGTTCGGCGAGTTCGCGGCGCAATGCGCGGATTTCTTCAAATCGGGCGGTGACATCGCGTAGAAAAGCGGCGATGCCGATCATCTCACCGACGGCATCTCGCGCCGGGAAGATCGTGAACTCGATCGAGAGGCGCGAACCGTCCTTGCGCATCGCCGGGACCGAGAGCAGATCGCCTTCACCGTAGCGGCTCGGCGCCCCCGCCATAACCCGGTTGTAGCCTTCCCAATGACGCGCCCGCAACCGCTCGGGCACGATCAGATCGAGCGTCTGGCCCAAGGCTTCGCTCTCGGCAAAGCCGAAAATTCGTGATGCCGCCGGGTTCCAGAACCGGATCCTGCCGTCGCGGTCGGCGACGATCACAGCATCGGGGCAATCGATCACAAGACGCGGGAGAAGCGCATCAAGCCATTCGTCAGTCGTCTCATTGGTCATCGCGAGGCTCCAATCTCAACCAGAGAATGCTGCCACCAGCGCGAACAGCACGCCGCTCGCGCCGAACAGGATCAGCGGATTAAGCTGCGGCCGGGCGAGCAGAATAGCGGTGCTGACCGCTGCGGCGGTCCAGACCGCAGCGCCGCCGGCCGCCTGCAGCACTGCCAATCCACCTGCCAACACCAGGCCCGCAGCGATCGGCGCCAGCCCGCGCTCGATAGCGCCGTGCCACGGCGAGCCGCGCCAGCGTCCCCACATCTTGGAAACGCCAAACGCGACCAGCGATGACGGCAGATAGAGCGCCACCGTCGCGCTCAGGGCTCCGGTCCAGCCCGCGACCTTCCACCCAATCAGGGTTGACAGCATCGTGCCGGGGCCGGGGGCGGCACGCGATATCGCGAACAGATCGGCAAATTCGCGATGCGTCGTCCAATGATGGACCGCGACCGATTGATGCTCGATTTCGGCCAGCAGCGACGCGCCGCCGCCGATCGAAAACAACGACAGCGGACCAAAGACCAAGATCAATGCCAACAGATTTCGCCAATCCCCGGGCATGTCAGCGGCGTCCAGGCTGCCGCAATAACGCGAGAGCGATGCCGACCGGCGCCAAGCAGAAGATGACGGGCAGCATCGGCCAGCGCAGGATGCCAACTGCGGCAAACGTCACGATCGTGAGTATGAGTTGCCCGATCTGGGTTCGGCCGCGCGGCACCAGCACCAGGCCGGTGGCAAAGGTCAGCCCGATCGCCGCCCCGGCGACCCCGTCGAGAAAGGCGTGCGCGACCGGGCTTCCGGCAATCCGCGCAAAACCCGTGGCCACGCCAATCACGATGAACAACGGTCCGGACAACAGGCCGAGAACCGCCGCCAACGCGCCCCAACCGCCGCGCAGGCGCTGACCGACCTGCACCGTAAGGCTGACCCCAGCCGAGCCCGGCACGATGCGGCTGAGCCCGACCCCGGCGAGATAGGTTTGGTCATCGATCCAGTGCCGGTGTTGCACGATCGCACGGTAAAGCCAAGCCGCGGTGCCGCCGCCAAAACTGGTCACGCCAAGGCGGAAGAACGCCGCGAAGATCGCAGCTAGACTGATTTGCGTCGGGTCGGCTGAGTGTGGTTGCGTTGCCTCTGTCATAACCCTCTCGCTCGAGCGCCGGTCCCGGCAAGGGTATCCCGTCGCCAAATTAGGGGCGAGCGGCTTTGCGAGGTCGTGGACCCGTCCCGCGCCCCGCATTGGAGGTCTGGAAGGCTCGCAGTAGCGAGCGGGCATCAGACCGCATCAATCCGCAGCGGCGAAGGTGCTGTCGTGTAGACCCGAGGCGGGTTTCGCACGCGGCCCGGCGCGGATCATATTGATCAGGCAGCGCAGCGCCGCCGGCACTTGCCGGTGCCCGGGATAATACAGATAAAGCCCCTGAAACGAGATCGACCACTCCTCCAGCGTGCGCGCGAGTTGCCCCGAGCGCAGGAACGGCTCGGCCAAAGACTCGATCGTATAGGCGATGCCGAGCCCATCGACGGCGGCTCTCAGCGCCAGTTCGGGATCATTGACGGTCACCCGTCCATCGACCGAAATCCGCAGCGACTTGCCGGCGCGTTCGAATGGCCACTCGATCGTGGCGCCCTCGGCGATGCGCCGATACTGCACGCAGTCGTGCCTGGTGAGGTCCTCGGGAACACGTGGCGGCCGTTTTCGGGCGAAATACGAGGGAGAGCCGACGACTGCCAATTTCATTGGGCCGGTAACACGAACAGCGACCATATCGGCGTCGGCGCGGTCCTGCGGCCCGATGCCCGCATCAAAGCCTTTCGCGACAATGTCGGTCGGCGCCTCGTCGAGGTGCAGTTCAAGATGAACATCGGGATAGGTCGATAAAAACCGCGCCCAGACCGGCACGATAACCGCTGCGGCGGCCGAATGCGTCGCATAGAGCCGCAATCGCCCGAAGGGCCGGCTCTGCTCCTCCCCAAGGTCTTCGAGCGCCGCCGAGATCTGGTCGACCGCGGGCCGCAGCCGCTCGACCAGACGAAGCCCGGCATCGGTCAGGGACACGCTTCGGGTCGTACGGTTGAGCAGCCGCACGCCCAAGCGTTCCTCAAGTTGTCTGATCGTATGACTGAGGGCCGAAGGTGTGACGCCCAGACGTGCCGCCGCAACCCGGAAATTGAGGTGATCCGCCAGCGCAACGAACGCCATCAGCGCGGAAATGTCACCGCGGCGCTTCATGAAAACTCTTCAATACCGAATGCAATCGTCATGGGATTTTCCTTTCCTTCTCCATCAACACCTTGGCAAAGGAATTCGTCAATCAACGAAGCAAGGAGAGATTATGCCCTATGACCGCGACCCGGGCTTGCAGGGCGCGGATGTTCTCGAAGCGCCTGCGCAAGCCCGCGGCGCCCCTGAAAGGCGCCGAGCGCCAACGGATCGGAGGCCGGCGCCCGTTGCGCCGCTGCGGGAACAGCAAGGGCCGCAGGCGGAACGACCTGCGGCGGAGGAGCAGCCGATATCGAGGCGCCGACGCTGGCTGCGTTGGGCGCTGTTTGCGCTGCTGCCGGTCGTACTGATTGTCGGCGCCTACTTTTATTTTAAGGGCGGCGCCTACATGACGACCGACGACGCCTATGTCGAGGCCGACCAGGTCGGGCTATCAACCGATGTGTCCGGCATGGTCCAATCCGTCGACGTCAAAGACAACCAGCAGGTCACCAAAGGACAGGTCCTGTTCCAACTCGACCCGGCACCCTTCCAGCTCAAATTGGACCAAGCTCAAGCCCAGCTCGGCGTAGTTGCCGACAATTTCCGCGCGCTTAAACAGAATTATCAAAGCGTGGAAGCTCAGATAGTCCAGGCCCAAGACCAGGTAACGTTTAACCAACGTCAATATGAGCGCCAGGCTATTTTGGCAACAAAAGGATTCGCTGCACAAGCAGCAGTCGATCAGGCCCGTGTCAATCTGCAAAACGCGGAACAATCACTGGCTTCGCTGAAGCATCAGTTGGCGGGGATCGTGGCTAATCTGGGCGGCAATCCGAACATTGCACTCGATCAGTATCCGACCTATCGCCAAGCGCTCGCGGCGCGCAACGAGGACGCACGTGAGTTGCACGATACCGTGGTCCGTGCCCCATTCCCCGGCACCGTCACTCATGTCGACGCGTTACGGCCCGGGATGTATCTGACGGCGTCGACGACTGGTTTCTACCTCGTCGATACGCACCGGGTCTGGGTTGAGGCGCAGCCGAAAGAAACCGAACTGACCTATGTGCGCGCCGGCCAGCCGGCCACAATCACCGTGGACACCTATCCGGGGCATACTTGGCACGGAAAGGTTGCAAGCCTCGGACCGGCAGCGGCTTCGCAGTTCTCGTTGCTGCCCGCGGAAAACACGAGCGGTAACTGGGTCAAAGTCGTCCAGCGCATCCCGATGCGCGTCGCCATCAATGGCGCCTCGTTGCGCGACAATCCGCCGCTGCGCGCGGGTATGAGCGCCGAGGTCTCGGTCCACACCGGCCACAAGCGTGGTCTGCCGCATTTTCTCACAGGGCTGTTTGGTGGCGGGAGCGGGGGGAACGGTGCAAACTCCGGCAGCCCAATGCCCAATCCGGCTAACGCCCCTCCAACAAGCGGCAAAGGGCCCGGCCCTACCACCAACGGCAAGGCCGCTCACCCACCTTTGAGCAGCAGTAATGGGGCCGGCCGCCCTGAGGCGAGCAGGTAATGGCAGCAGCCGACACCGCGCACCCGGCAGCAGCCCCCAACCGCTTCGCGATCACGGCGTGCGTCGGGCTCGCGACCATTATGCAGGCGCTCGACACGACGATCGCCAATGTCTCGCTGCCCTACATCCAGGGCAGTGTGGCGGCCAA
The DNA here is from genome assembly GCA_019238055.1 of Alphaproteobacteria bacterium. Lineage (GTDB taxonomy): Bacteria > Pseudomonadota > Alphaproteobacteria > ATCC43930 > CGMCC-115725 > AP-15. The sequence continues at coordinate 5,143 of JAFAOB010000274.1, read as the reverse complement.
TCAGGACGAGATCGAGTGGGTTCTGACCTCGTACATCGTCGCCGCCGCAATCATGACGCCGCCGACCGGTTATCTTGCCGGCCGTTTTGGTCTCAGGCGCCTGTTTTTGGTCTCGATCGTCGGCTTCACGGTAGCCTCGATGCTGTGCGGCATGGCTACCTCGCTGACCCAAATCGTGCTGTTCCGCCTGCTCCAGGGCGCATTCGGCGCGGCGCTCGTGCCATTGTCGCAATCGGTGCTGATGAACATTTATCCGCCCGAGCGTCAGGGCGCGGCGATTTCCTATTGGGGCATGGCGATCATGATCGGTCCGATCATCGGGCCGATCGTCGGCGGCTGGCTAACCTACAACTACAGCTGGCGTTGGGTCTTTTACATCAATCTTCCGATCGGGGCGCTCGCCTTTATCGGAATGATCATGTTTCTTCCCGAAACTGAACGGCAACATGGCAAACTCGACTGGTTCGGCTTTGCCATGCTGAGCGTCGCAGTCGGGGCATTGCAGGTCTTGCTCGACCAAGGCGAGGAGCTCGATTGGTTCGGCTCCGGCGAAATCATCATTCTGGCCGTCGTCAGCGCATCGGCGTTTTGGCTGTTTCTGGCGCATACCTTTACGACGAAGTCGCCGTTTGTCGATCCAAGACTGTTTCGCGACCGAAATTTTTCGGCTGGAATGCTTTTTGTTTTCATCATCGGCGTCGTCTTTTTCGCGCCGTTGGCGCTGTTGCCGCTCTACTTGCAGGACTTGATGGGTTACCCGATCCTGACGGCGGGATTTGCGATGGCGCCGCGTGGTGTCGGCACATTGTTCGCGATGCTGATCGTGGGCCGCTTGATCGGGCGCGTCGACACGCGCGTGTTGCTTGGCATCGGGCTCGCGCTGACCGCCTGGGCAATGTGGGATATGAGCAACTGGACTCCCAGCATCTCGGAATGGACGGTCGGCATCAACGGCATTGTCCAAGGTGCTGGAATGGGATTTCTGTTCGTGCCGCTAAGCGTGACCACGCTCGCAACCCTGGCCCCCGAACGCCGCACCGAAGGTGCGGGCTTCTACAATCTGGCGCGCAATCTCGGGTCGAGTGTCGGCACATCGATCGTCTCGGCGCTGCTCGTGACCTTCACCCAGATCAACAATGCCGACATCACCTCCTACGTAAACCCGGTCAACCGGGCGCTGCAAAACCCGGCGATTGCGCATTATTGGAACCCCTACACCGCCGCGGGCCGCGCCGCACTCGACGCCACGATCGCAACCCAGGCGCAGATCATCGCCTATATCGACGATTTCCGGCTGCTGATGTTTCTCACTCTGGCCGCCTTTCCGCTGCTGCTGTTCTTCCGCCGGGCCCAGCATGGGGATGGCGATCACATGGTCGCCCACTGACCAAATCGCGGCAGTGTCGCCCACCGAAGTCGAGGTCGTTTAACCTGCGATCTCGGTGGCGGCGGCGCGGGCGCGCTGGGCGGCATCGCGCGCCATCTCGGCACAGAGCCCGGTGTAGGCGGTCGGGTCGAGTAGCTTCGTGATCGCCGCGCGATCGAGATGCGCCGAGACGCGCGGATCGGCGGCGAGCAGTTCGGCAAAGGGGCGGTCCTCGATAAAAGCCGCCTGGGCTGCGTCGTAAACCACGTCGTGCGCATGCTGGCGGCCGATTGCGGCGCCGAGGTTCAGCATGACCGCCTCGGCCATGATCAGACCGCCGCCGAGATCGAGGTTCTTGCGCATGCGCGCGGGGTCGAGCCGCAGCCCGCGCAGCACCTCGACGAGGCGGGCCAGCATGTCGCCCATTGCGATCGCGGCGCGCGCCTCGGCCGCCTCCATGATCAGGCTTGTGGTGCGGTCGGCCTCATGCTCGGTCTGCATTGCTTCAAGGGCAAGCGGCACGCAGGCGCGCACTTCCGCAGCGGCGGCGATGATGTCCTGGCACAGCTTCGGATTGCGCTTTTGCGGCATTGTCGAGCTGCCGACCGTTCCCGGCGGCACCGGCTCCTCGACTTCGCCGAACTCGGTTTTCATCAAGGTATAGATTTCGCGCGCGATCTTGGCGCAGGTCGCGGCGACGAGACCAAAGAGGCAGATGTTTTCGGCGAGATGATCGCCAATCGTCCGCGCCGGCACCCGCATCGGCAGCATGCCGAGCTGGCGGCCGATCCCTTCCTGCACTTTAGGGCCTTGCGTACCGAGCGAGGCAAAGGTGCCTGCACCGCCGCCGAGCATCGCGACAAAGATGCGCGGCGCCGCTTGGCGCAGCCGCTCGATGTGACGGATCATCTCATCGATCCACACCGCGGGCTTGTAGCCAAAGGTCGCCGGCACCGCGTGCTGGCCATGGGTGCGCCCGGCGATCGGCATGTCGGCGCCGCGTTCGGCCAGATCAGCCATCGCTTTTAGCGCTTCGCCGATCAGCCGCAGAAAAACCCGATGCGCCTGGCGCAGAACCAAGAGATCGCCGGTCTGGGTGATGTTTTGCGTTGTTGCCCCCCAATGCACCCAACCGCCATGGGGCTCGCCGACGACCCGCGACAATTCCCAGACGAGCGGCACGATCGTATGGCCGGTGCGGGCAAAGCCCTCATCGATGCGGGCGCGGTCGAGAAGTTCGAGCCGGGCCTTGGGCGCGATTGCGTCGGCCGCCTCTTTCGGGATAATGCCGAGCTCGGCCTCGGCTTTGGCCAAGGCCGCCTCGACATCGAGCCAGGCCTGCCAGCGGTTTTCCTGGGCATAAAGGGCGCGGACCCCCGGATCCGAGACCCGCGCCGCGGTCGGCAGTTCGTCACTCATTGTTGTAGCTCGCTGTGATCGAGGCGGTAGAAGCGGCGGGCGGTGCCGGCGAAAAGTTCGCGTTTCTCTTCGGGAGAGGTGCCTGAGGCGATCCGCTTGAACGCATTCCACAGTACGGCATAGCCGGTCCCGACCTTTTCGACCGGGAAATTGCTTTCGAACATGCAGCGACGTGCGCCAAACAATTCGATGCAGGTCTCCATGTAAGGCCGCCAATAGCCGGCAAGCTGCTCGGAGGTCGGCGGCATCGCGGCAGCACTGTAATCGAATGCAGCCAGCCGCCGCATCTGCCCGCCGAGCTTGACCGAGACATTGGGGCAGGCGGCGAGGGCTGCCATGGACCGCTTCCAATCGGCGAACACCTCGTCCTTTTTGCCGGCGTAGGGGCCATAGCCAAGAACGCCGCCGACATGGCCCATCACGATCGGTGCGGTCGGAAAGGCGCGGGCGAGGTCGACGACATCGCCGAGCTGCGGATGGTACAGCCACGCGTCGAACGACAGGCCGCGCCCGATCAGACGGGCGAAACCGGCGCGGAAATCCGCTCGCTGATAAAGACCCGGCTGCATGTCGGCACGGCTATTGCCGATCGTTTCACTCTGATCCCAGCCCGCCGAATGGCGTACGCCGCGAAATCGTCCGCCGCCGGCGCGGATATGCATTTCGAGTACCGGCTCGACCCGGTCGCCCAGGGTCAGATCGGCAAAACCGACAATACCCGCGGCAACCCGCGTCTTGCCATAGCCGCCGCTGTCGCTCATCGCAGCGAGCCCGGTGACAAATTCGGTTTCGCCAACCGGGCGCAGTTCGGGTGGGCCGCCAGCGCGATACATCGAGCGGCATTCGAGAAAGACCGTTGCCTCGATATTGTGCCCGGTGTCGATGTCGGCGAGCAATTCATCAAGCAGATAGCGATGGCCGGGGCGCTCAGCGGGCCGATCCCAGAAATGATGATGCGGGTCGACGATCGGCAGATCGGGGTCAAGGATCGGCTCTGCCGTTTGGCGGGCGAGCCAGGCTTCGTTCGGTCGCTCGATGGTCCGTCCCCATTGGGCCCCCCGTGCGGATACCGCCATGGCGTTCCTCCTCGTTCTGAAATGCCGAGCATAGCCTCTTTCCAACCAAGGCCGGAATAGTCGGACACTTGGCTGCGCCGGCCGCTCGCCTTACGCAGCTCGCATCGCTATGGTTGGTCTCGCAAGAGAAGCAGGGGAGGGAAAATGATGCGGCTCGCTGTCGGTAATCTGATTGTCGCGGGCTTCTTCACAGTGACACTGGCTACGATCGGCCTTGGTGCCGGAGCGGCCGAACCGTTCAAGCTCACCTCGCCGCAATACCCGGACGACGCCGTTATCGCAGCCAAGAATGCCGGCAACAACAAGGCGAGCCCCAATTGCGTCGGCGATAATGTTTCGCCGCCGCTCGCTTGGTCGAACCCGCCGGCCGGCACCAAGAGTTTCGCGCTGATCATGGTCGATCCGGAAGGGCGCGGCGGATTGGGGGTGGTGCACATGGTCACCTATGGCATCCCGACCTCGGTGAACGGCTTCGCCGAAGGCGCGTTGAGCAAGCCCTCCGACGAATACGTCGACGGCAAGAGCACGATGGGAAAGGCGACCTATTTCGGGCCGTGCACACCACCGGGCGATTATCATCATTACACGCTGACCCTGATCGCCACCGACCTCGACCCCAAAGCATTGCCGCCCGGCCTGACCCGCGACGAACTGTTTGCCGATCTCAAGGGGCACACCAAAGGTGCGGCTGGACTGATCCTGCGCTTTACCCATCCGCAAAGCTGAAGCGCGAACCGTTTGGACGACGATCGCCCGTGTGCTGCGGTGCCCGTGTGCTGCAGCGGCAGAGTCATCGCCCCGAATTAATGCCGATGTGATTTGGCAAGGAGATAGCGCGAACCTGCAACGGTTTGTGCTAGGTTGCGGCAGAAAAGCAGCAGGGAGCGTTTGGTATGTCGCGTGGATATTTGGCTTTGACGGCGTTGGCAATCGGCGCCGCTTCGCTCGCCGTTTCGTCCGAGCATGTATCGGCGCAGACCGTCAAGATCGGGATCATCAACAGCTATTCCGGCTTTGTCGCGCAAGCCGCAGACCAGATGCAAAAAGGCATCGACCTTTACGTGAAGCTGCATGAAAAGGACCTGCCGGCCGGTGTCACACTCGACATCCTGAAGCGCGACGACACCTCGAAACCCGATGTCGGCAAGCGGCTGGCACAGGAACTGATCGCTCGTGACCATGTGAATTTGTTGGCCGGTGTGATCCTGTCGCCGGTTGCCGCCGCAGTGGCGCCGTTGACTGCCGAGGGCAAGACACCGTTGGTCGATACCAATGCCGCGGG
>JAFAOB010000270.1 GCA_019238055.1 Alphaproteobacteria bacterium | reverse complement strand
CAAGTTATTTTTGCTAAAGTCCTAAGCTCGGTCCGGTGGAATATTGCGAGGCTGAGCGGCTGGCAAGGCCCTCCGGATCAAAGTTCGGCTCGCCACCGAGCTGGGTGATGCGTTCGGCCACGGCCATCATGTGGGCTTGTTCCTCTTTAGCATGTTTGGCGAACTCTGCCTTGACGCTATCACTTAAAATGCCTGTCGCAGTGACCGCGTGCATGGTATAGCGCAGTACACAGACTATTTCGGTCGCCAGAACCGATTGCAGAATCTCGACTGTATGTTTTGGATCGCCTTTATAGGTCCATGTCATGGCGCCCTCGGCGATGTTTTTGCGCGCTCGCTCTCTGAGTGTCTTGACGTCAGTAAGGAATGGCTTGCTATTCTCTGCGACAGTATCAGTCATTTGATTTCCAGTTCTGATTTGGTCGCGCCCTGCGCTTAGCGAGGTCTCGCCGCGATCCGACGAGACCTCCTGCCAAACACGTTCTTGTCGGAAAGGCACCGTCAAGTTAGCGGATTCCGAAACAGAATTTGGCAATAATCTTACGTCATAGCCAGCGCATTAGACATTAAAAGCGGATTGGTGCGTGTGCTTATGATCTAAAATTTCAAGAGCAGGGTCCCGCCTGGCTTAAGTTGACGGTGCCGGCGGTGCTGGATCGGATGGCTGCCCGGCTGGCGCTGCGTCCCGGCATTCTTGACCAGCGGCGTGAGTCGGTCGAGCACCCGTTCGGCACGATCAAACAATAGCTGTATCAGGGCGCCTTCCTGATGCGGGGTCTCGAGAAGGTTCGGGCTGAGGTCAGCCTGACCGCACTTGCCTACAACATCAGGCGAGTGCTCAACCTTGTCGCATTTGACGAACTGATGGCGGCGGTGAAGGCCGCGCCGGGCTGAGAGGCCCGGCCACCTGTGCCTGGTCGCACTGGCTGAACGGATCTGGTCGCCTCCAAGAGGGCACCAACGCGATCAATCGGAGCGATCCGCGGCGTCACGCGGTATCGCTTATGATCCTCGATCGCCTGCAGAACGCCGGTCACTGCTACAGCGCGTTTTCACACGGTCTGCTTGATTTATGAGAGGTCGGGAATTGGCTTAAGGGGCCGGTTCGCGCGGCATCCGGGCGCGGCGCAACGGTTCGGCTTCAGTGAAGATCATGCGGCGGCGAAAGGCGAGGGGGCTTTGCGCCAGCAGCATGGCTTTGAGGTTTTCAATTGGCGTCGTGAAATATGGCTCGTGCAGAAAGCGCGAGGGGTTGTCTGTCCACGGCGGCACAGCGGAAAGATTCCAGCGCCGGGCAAGATGTTCGCCGACTGCGCCGAGCATCGCATGATCGCGGGGATCGCTAAGGCGTGGTGGTTCGTCAGCAATCATGGCCGCGCGCCGTGACGGATTCATATAGAACTCGTCAAGAAATTCGCTCAGCGTCGGCCCAAAGGCCGCGCCGCCGTTAACCCTCCGGGCCACTTCGGCCAAGGTATTGGGGCGGTTCATGCGCGGGCCTTTCGAGGCGGCGGTTATATTCGTTCCAAAGATTATCGACGGCGAGGGCGAGCGCGCCGCTCGTACGGGCTTCGGGATAGAAGCGGGCCGCAAACTGCACGATGTCGGCTTTGTCCTTCATACCGACGACTTGCATCAAATTCAGGATGTCCTCGCGGTCGTTGCGCCCGCTGGCGGGATCGAGGCGCAACGCCATCAGCTTCATCGCCAGCATGTATTCAGCCGCCGGAACGAAGACGCGCAAGCCCGGCGTCTGCTCATTCGGATAGGTGCGAAACAGGGTGTGCTGCGCAAAGCCTTCTATGTTCGGGCTGAGATAGGTACGCACTCCGTCGTTCAGCCAGTCGCGGGGCCAGTTCCGGCGCGCGGCCACGGTTTGTGCGGCGGTGTCGAGGAAACCTTGATCGACAGCCGCCACAGCGTCCACGTCCGCCGTCGCCACGCGAAAATTGGAAACCAGCATCAGGCACGAGCCGCCATAAACGGCAACGTCAATCACACGGCCCGCGTCATGCGCTAACTGGCCGAGTTCCGCAAGAGCATCACCGAGCATCTCGGCGGTGAATACTGGCTTTTGTTCATCACTCATCGGGGCATTGTAGCTGATTCATTTCGTGATGTCTTGCGTTTGTGGCAATTGTCATGCCCCTTCAAGCAAAACCGTCAAAATTCTTGAAATTTGACGTCTGCGGTCGGCCCATCAATTTGGTCGGCTGCGCTTGATCCCGTAGAGGGCACGTTTGCCAGTATAGTGGAAGACCCGGAAAGCTTCGTCGTCGGTGCCAAACTCGTTCGTCTCGACATAAAATTGCAGAAACAGGCCGTTCTTCCGTATGCCGTCAAGCTGGACAATGCGTCGGGCAGCTTCGGTTACGCTGCCAAAAGTGCCAACAGACATCCAATCCTTATCGGACTTCGTTTTCATTGTGAGCTGCCACATGGGCAATGGTTTTGCCAATGGCCAGGCAAACTGTCAAAATCGATGAATTCTAAAAACTCCATCGAATCGGAACCGGCAGCGATATCGACATTGAGGGCAAGCGCTGGAAGTTCATGTGGAAGCGATTTTCCGGCGCATTTTGCCCATAGAGCCTGAAGAAAAGGTCTTGTTTACCGATTTGGTCGGCGAAATCGAGCGTTGCCGACACCCGCGCAAATGGGAACTTGAGGTCGAAATCCTGGATGAAGCGGTGACAATAGAGAAACAAGCCCGAAGGGGTCATCACTGAACGGCCTTCGTTCGGCGGATACGGTGTTCATCGGGTGATCTAAGGGGCCCGGCTCAATCCGCCGCCGAGATCGTGCCCGGCCTCGCGGCCCTCACCGCCGCGGTCGAGGCGTTCGCCGGTCTCGGTGTCGTAGAGGGGCTCGTCGTCATCTCGCGACCGCTCCTCGGTCCGGTCGCTGGACGAGCGATCTTCGTTGATGCTCGCACGGCGGTCGTCGTCGGCCGCCTCGGCAAGCCTGGCCATATAATGTTCGTCAGCCTCGATCATCTGCTCGTCGGTGACCCATTGCGGAGATGCAGTGAGCGCCGAACCGTCGATAATGGCCTCGTGCAAATGATCGAGCGTTTCCGCGCCGCCGAGAAGTTGCTGGCCGGTTGGCAAATGGTGTTCCTTCAACATGTCATCGTCGATTTCATAGATGCGGAAGACGGCGAACCCGTCCTGCCACGGCGCAATGTCATAATGCGAATGCATGTCGTCCTGCCGATTGAGGATGTCCTCGGCGAGCTTTGCCTGTTCGCCGGGCTCCAGCCCGGCCCGCAAGCGATCGCCTAGCTCCTCAAGCCGGCGCATGGCATTTTCGAGATTGCGACTTTGGGTCTGATCGTTGTCGGGCGCCTGGATATCGAATGGACCGGCTGTACGGGATACAGCCTGGCAGCATTCCACGACGGTGGCGTGCGCCTCCATTAACAACGCTTGATCTGCGCCCGCCGGGATCTCGAGATTGACTGCGGACCACGGGTCGTCCCTGATGGACTCCAGACTGAATTCGCGCTGTTCCTGCCGTGCGGCCTGTAACCGCACCTCGAGCTCGCCGATACGCTGCATCGCGTGTTCGTAATTTTCCTCGCGGCTGTGATCCGTGCCGTAGAGGATCGTCGGCTCGAAAGTGTGTTGCGCCGGTCCCGGCGGCCCTGCGACCGCCTCGGCACATTGAACCGCCATCCCGTACGCATCGTTCAAAAGTGCGGCGGCGGCATCCGCGGGTATAGGCTGGTAAACCGCCGCCCAGGGATCGTAGGCGAGCGCTTCTTTGCTCAGCGGCGTGTTGGGGCTCAAACCCCGGATAAGGATTTCAGCCTCTTTTTCGCGTGCCGCCACCCGATCGGCGAGATCGCTCCATAATTCCGCCTGCTGCCGCGCGGCGGCGTCGATGTCCGGAACGCCGAGCGCCTCCCCTGCCCGGTCGCCGAGGCTGAAGCGCAAGCCGCGCGCGGTGTCGGCGACCAGGAACAGCAATCGCGGATCGGCATCAGCCGGCAGGTCCAGCGCGACCGCGTTCCATGGATCGCGCGCGATCGCCTCGGCCGTCAGTGGCTCAGCCGGCGCCGGTTGGAGACTGTCATAACGGCCGGGCTCGGGCGTGCTCCCCCGAAAGCTAGAAAACCCGTCCTGGAGGCGCTGGGCGAACGGGTCGAGTTCGCGTTCGTTCCGATTGGCGGCGATATGTTCCTGCTTTGTGTTCTGCTCGATTCGCTTGTCCGCGACCCATTCTGGAACCGCCGTCAAAGCCGAGCCGTCGACGATGGCGGCATGCAGCTCGCCGAGCGTCGGCGCCTCGCCGAGTGAACCGCGCCGGGTTTTCCGGAGGCGATTTTGTTTGAGTCAGGCTGCCATGGCCTGACCGGCGATTTGGGCATAGTAGCGCGCCTCGGCTTCGGCGGGAGGGATATTGCCGATGGGCTCGAAGAGGCGCCGGTGGTTGAACCAGT
>JAFAOB010000269.1 GCA_019238055.1 Alphaproteobacteria bacterium | reverse complement strand
CGATCGCGACCAACCTCTTGGCTGCTCTGACCGGCTCGGCCTCGGGCGGTCTGACGATCGCTCTCGACGCACTGGGCAGCACCTATATGCGCCTTGCCGCCGAGCACGGCATCGATCCGGCGCTGATGCACCGCATCGCCGTGCTGAGTGCGGGCACTCTCGACAGCTTGCCGCAGAACGGCGCTGTCGTGACCTTGCTTGCGGTCTGCGGCTCGACGCATCGCGACAGCTATTTTGACATCGTCATGGCCGTGATCGTCGGCCCGATCATCGCGCTTGCCGCGGTGATCGCGCTCGGTTCTTTATTCGGATCGTTCTGAAGCGGCTAGACGGAGGCAAACTCTTCTGCGATGGCTGAGACATCGCAAGGATTGCGGGAGACCAGGTGTCTACTACAGGACCCGGGCGCGCAGCCGCGTGTACTCCTCGGTGGAAATCGTGCCGGCATTCTTTAACCGCTCGAGTTTCTCGATCTCGTCGGCAGCACTGTAGCCGACGATGTGGCGCAGCTCCTCGCGAGCTTGCTGGGCGCGCTGGTTGCTGCGCTCGGCCATGCCCCGGCTTTGCGAGATCAGGTAGATGAAAATCGCAATATAGGGAAAGATAATCAGTGCGATGACCCAAATCGCTTTACCAAGACCAGAGATGTCGTGACGGCGAAACAGGTCACCGATTACCATGATCAGCAACCAAAACCATAGTATGAACATGAAAATTGAAAATACGTCGAGCAGAAAGTTGCCAAAGCTGAATGTCCCCGAGGTCAACACTCCACCCTCCCTGGTAATCCGTAAAAACAAACCTCAAGCGCTTCTCAGACCGGCCCGCATTCGGTCGCTGTCAGCCGGATACCGTTGGCGCTCACCTCGAACGGCACTGTCAGTTTAGCGGATTTCGAAACAGAGTTTGACAATAATCTTGCGTCAGAGCCAGCGAGTTGGACGTTAAAAACGGCTTGGATCGTGGATTTGTGATATAATTTTCATGATCAAGGTTTGGCCTAGCTTAAGTTGACGGTGCCACAGCGAGCTTCGGGGCTAAGAGCCCGTTTGAAAAGGTCGGGCCGCCACAAGTTATTATGCCCATCGTGGCCTGCAATGTGCTACTTGTTGTGTTTCGGGGTCTTTTTCAAACGGGTTCTAATGTTGAGAATACCGAGCCTTCAACTGCCCGCGGTCTGCGATGTCTCGATCACGAATGTGTGCAATGCGGCGTGCGATTTTTGCGGGTTTGCCCGTGACAAGACGCAGATTGGCGCGGTGCGATATCTCGATGCGGAAGCGTTCGCGCGGGCATTGCCGATCCTTCACCAGCGCGGTATCCGATTTCTGACATTTCAGCGCGGCGAGCCGCTGGTGTATCCCGAGATCGTTCCCTTGGTCGTGCTGACGGTCTCGGCCGAGATAGGGACGATCAGGAATTTCGTGCGGGGTTGGGCATGATCGGAGCAAAGGAGCCCGACGATGCCATGCCGCAAAGATCCTCGCATTCCTGAGGCTGTCCTCGACCAGCTGCTGGCTGGCGCCGATCCGCAAACGGTTTTCGACCCCAATGGGCGACTTGATGGCTTGAAGAAGACCCTGGCGGAACGGGTTCTCAACGCTGAGATGGATCATCATCTCGCCGGCGCAGAGCCGGGCAATCGGCGAGATGGGTATGGCAAGAAGACGGTCATAACCGCCACCGGCCCAATCGAGCTGGCGGTTCCGCGCGACCGCCAGGCCCGCTTTGATCCGCAGCTGATCACCAAGGACCAGCGCCGCGTCCCGGGGTTTGACGAAGATCATCTCGATGTACGCCCGCGGCATGAGCACCCGCGAGATCGTCGGCCATCGGCGCGATCTCTATGACATCGCGGTCTCGCCGGATCTGATCAGCGCCGTCACCGATGCTGTGTTGGAGGCGGTCGCGGCGCGGCAAACGCGGCCGCTGGAGCCGGTTGACCCGTTGATTTTCGTTGACGCACTGTAGGTCAAAATCCGCGATGACGGGCTGGTTCGCAACAAGGCCGCGACGAAACTCCTCTTCCCGGTCTTGAACCGCTCCGAGAAGCAGGGGGTCATGCTGCCGCGCGAATGGTCCCTGGCCAAGGCTCAGTTCGCCGTCCTGTTCGGCGCGCGCTTCACAATCGCCATCGCCTGATTTGTCAACCGCCCCGCCGCGCACGAAATTCCTGATAGTCCCGCATGTGCCTTTGCCGCTGCCGCGCTCTTGGTCGTCGACTACTTCGCACCAACGGCTGAGCGCGTCTACGGCGATGCCGCCGCATCCCACAATAACCGCAACGCCGCAACGCTCGCTCGATGGATTATGCGTGAGCATCCGACAGAGGTGCACGTCCGTCACCTCCAGCAACAGGTACGATTGCCTGGGCTGCGCTCGGCAGACGATATCCACGATGCCGCAGTTGTGCTGGTCGAGGCCGACTGATTGTCTGCGCCGACGCGGGCCGCTGAGTTCGGGCCAAGGGCGCGGGTCGCCTATCCGACCAACCCCAGATTATGAGAGATGGCGCCGTGAGCCGCTGGGCCGAGATGTTCGCTGCCCTCTCGCGGGGCGCTAACACATCGGACACATTGCAACACACTGAACGCGAGGCCGCACAGTTCTTTGAACGGGTAAAAGCTGTCCCGGCTGTAACCATCATCTTGCAGGCTTGGCTCACATTGCCGAGCTGCTTGGCCAATTCCAGCAGCCCGACCTTGGCCCGAATTACCTTTTGTGCTTGCGTCATCGGCGGTCCTCAACTCACCCAAGCCGGCGCCATATCCTCCAGCTTGATCCGCCCACCGATCCTCACAACTGCCAGATTAAGTTCCTATCTTTGCAGTCAATCGCGCCCGCGGTCGCCGCGACACGCCACGCCAGGGGCAGCGCGCGCGCCAAAGCGCACCGCGAGCATCAGCACCTGGTGACGCTCACTCGCCTTGGTCCGGTCCATGATGAGCACGATGCGGCCACGCTCCGCAGCCGTGGCCAGCACCGCGCGCGCAAACGGCTCCATCACCGCGTCACAGTCGACCCGATGATTGGCGATGAGCCGGGCAATCATTATCGCGCCTGTCCACCCGCGCCGCGCGCCGCGGTCAAAACGCCGCCAACGTCATCAGGTTGGCGGTGCGCGCCTCCAGCATCGTCGCCACCAGCAAGGCAAGCGCTTCGCGCTGGGTTGAACCGCACCGGGTTTTCCGGAGGCGATTTTGTTTGAGTCAGGCTGCCATGGCCTGACCGGCGATTTGGGCATAGTAGCGCGCCTCGGCTTCGGCGGGAGGGATATTGCCGATGGGCTCGAAGAGGCGCCGGTGGTTGAACCAGT
>JAFAOB010000263.1 GCA_019238055.1 Alphaproteobacteria bacterium | reverse complement strand
CGATCCTCGACAAGTGGCTGGGCCTGAACCCGGCGCCGATCGTCAACGGCACCTTCGAGCAGCCGGCGTTCCTGAACTAGCCCGAATTCAGGGTCAGCCCTCGGAACCAACTCCCTCCTTCCCGCCGCGAAAGTGCGGGAAGGAGGTCTCCACCAGCCAAATCAGGGAAGTAAAGTAGACCAAGGAGGAGGAGCGCGATGCCGCTCACAACGGTCGCAGAAGGACGGGTATTCGATTGGAGCCATGCCGTCGGGCGTAACGCCGCCCGCGGGCCGGGTTTCAATTATGTGCAATCGATGTGCCTTGATAAAAATGGCATTCTCTACGCCACCAACGGCGGCAGCGAAAATAATTTCGGGATGCATGCCAACAAAACGAAGCTCGGTGCTCCCGGTGAAGAAGAACACATCGCCGACTTTTTCGAGTACGGTGAAGGCGACGGCAAGTGCACTTGGCCGTTCGGGATTGCAGTTTGCCACAACACTGACCAGGTCTACGTCTCGGACGCCTGGGAAAACACGATCTCAGTGTTTGACAGCAGCGGGAAATTCCTGCGCAAATGGGGCAAGACCGGTAGCGGCGATGGCGAGTTGCTGCGCCCAGCGGGTCTCGCGGTCGAAAAGAACGGAAACGTTATTGTCGTCGATAGCGGCAACAATCGCCTTCAGGTCTTTAAGCCCGATGGCATCTTCGTCGGAAAATGCGGCAGGGCCGGCAATGGTGACGGCGAGTTCAACCAGCCTTGGGGGATTACCCTCGATAAAGACGGCAACATCTATGTCGCTGACTGGAAGAACCATCGCGTCCAGAAATTGTCCCCCGAGGGCAAGTTCCTGATGAAGTTCGGCCAGTATGGCAAGGTTGAGCCGACGGAGGGCTCGTACGAGGTAACGATGTTCGGGCCGTACGTTACGGCCGGCGAGGAAACCAAGGGATATCCGAAGCCGGGTCTGCTCAACCATCCGACCGATGTCGCGGTCGATCCGGATGGGGATATCTACGTTACTGACTGGGGCAACCACCGCGTCTCGGTATTCGATTCAGAGGGCAGGCCCATCGCCAATCTGATCGGCGATGCCCAGGTTTTGTCGAAATGGGGACAGCAGACCGTCGATGCCAACCCCGATATGGCCAAGGCGCGGCGGCGGGTGCGGAGCCTTGAACCGCAATGGCGCTTCACCTTCCCGACAGCGGTCGAGTTTGATCCGGAAACCGACAGCATCATCGTTGCCGACAGCCAGCGCAATCGGCTCCAGATCTATAAAAAGGTTCGCGACTACAGCGACTTCCAGGCCAACCTGTAAGTCGCGATACGAGCAGTCGCCGCGCGCGCTCGCAGCGGCGACACCAAATCGCCAGATCAGCCCTCGTATGCGAGGGCTGATCGCGCGAATCGGTGAAAGCAGAATCCGGTCCCGGACACGTCTGTTCGCTAACTTGCGGGACAATCTGTGAAAGGGGTTGTTTATTTCAACAGCGTGTGTTGCTATATTTGTGACATGAATAAGGCGCTTCCATCTTCCTCCGCGTTACAGCGCCTGCGTGCGGTCGGGTTGCGGCCGACGCGTCAGCGGCTTGCATTGGCACGCCTTCTTCTTGAAAGCGGTGATCGGCATGTTACCGCTGAGCATTTGCATGGCGAGGCGATGACCGCGGGCATCAAGGTTTCTCTCGCGACCGTGTACAACACCCTCCACCAATTTACCGAGGCCGGGCTGTTGCGCGAGGCGGTGGTCGAGCCTGGGCGATCGTATTTTGATACGAATACTGACGACCATCATCATTTCTTCTGCGAGACGACCGGCGAATTGCGCGATATTCCGGCCCACCATCTGTCGGTGAGCGGCCTGCCGACTCCGCCGGCGGGCACCGAAATCAGCCGCGTCGACATCATCGTTCGTATCCGCTCGGATAGCGGCTGAAAAACTTTCACTCAGGGGATCTCGATCGCCGCGATGTTTGCGTGAGAGCCTTGCTCAGCGCTGCCATTTAGCTTCTGAGAAGGCAAGATGTTGTCCGGGCAGGCGCGTGCGTTCGGGTTATGCGACGACCGTATAGGCCGGACGCGAATTTATGTGCCCGCGTCGAAGATAGTGGAGCGGGACGGTCGTAAGCTTCCGATGCAACCAAGAGTGCCAACGCGATGAGTGGCGAAGATCGGATACAAACCGAAATCGCGCGACTTGAGCAAGCGTTGCGGGATGCGCGTCGACTATTTGATGACGACCATCCGGAGGTCCTGACCGCGATGCTCAATCTGGCCGAAGCCTTGTGGGCTCAGGGCCGGCTGATCGCGGCGCGAAAGCTCGAGGAAGCAGTCGTTGCGGGGCGCCGCCGCGGGCTCGGCCCGGATGCCCCCGACACCTTGAAGGCGATCGGCAAGCTGGCGGTGACGATCGCAGCTCAAGGCGAACTGGGTAAGGCGCGAGAATTGCAGGAAGAAGTTGTCACCGGGATGCAAGCGCTCTACGGCGAAACCGGGCGCGACACGTTGCGAGCTATCAATAATCTGGCCGGAACCGTTGCAGCGCAGGGTCACGTTGCCAGCGCGCGCATTGCGCTGCAGCGGGTGATCGCGATTACGACACGGGAATATGGCGAGCGAGATCCCGACTGCATCACGGCGATGGGTAATCTCGCCGGCATTTTATGGCAGGAGGGTGAATGGGACGAGGCCTATGAGCTGCAGCGCGAGGTCGTCGACTTGCATCGCCAAATTCACGGCAATGATGCTCAGGCGACGCTGATGGCAGCTGCGATCCTCGAAACGATGGAGCGCCACGCCCCGGATTAAGCTGAGCCCGTGTCATGACCTCGGCGGCCAGCTTTGCAGATCAATCGACGGATGTGGTGGCACGGCGCTCAAAAGCCGGATCGACGGGACGTCGATCGAAGTCCCAGCACGTGGCCCCTCCAAATTCTGAAGTCGTGATCTTAGGGCGAAACCGGCGCTGCTATCCGGCCTTTTGAGAAGACGCGCGAAACGATGCGGCGTGCCGGTGGTTTCTGGATATGATGGCGTCTTAATGGTTGACCGCTACAAAGGATCGGCTTCATGACAATTTACACGCTGATGCCGCTTCACAAATGCCTTGGCCTCGCGGTCATCGGAGTCGATCTGAGTGAGCCGATCGATGCTGAGACCAGCGAAAATCTGTCGCGCCTTTTGGCTGAGCATTTGGTGCTGGTCTTCCCCGACCAATCCCTGACACCAGACCGATATTTGGCCGCTGCGCAAGCCTTCGGCCAGCCGATGCGCCAACACTCTGGGCAAAACCAGGTATCCGGCTATCCTGATATTGGGCTTGTCCGGGGCAATGCCGGGCCCCCTGCGGCCGAGACTTGGCATACCGAGCACACCAGCCGCGAATGCCCGCCGGCAGCGACGCTGTTCTATGGGGTCGAGATCCCATCAGCGGGAGGAGGCACCAGCATCGCCGATATGCGCGCGGCTTATTGGGCATTACCGGAGGAAGAGCGCCGCCGCCTCGAAACCTTGCACACAATCAACGGAGCTGATCCTAATAGCAGCGATCTCGAAAAATACGATGCGCCAGTCACCCACCCCATGGTGCGCACGCATCCCATTAGTCGCGAACGCTCGGCCTACTTCCACCCGACTGAAACCTTGTATATCGAGGGCATGACACCGCAGGCGAGCCAGGAGTATCTCGCCGATCTGGTCGAGCGCGTGATCCAGCCGGAAATTGTCTATCGCCATAGCTGGGTAAAGGGCGATGTGCTGGTCATTGATCAACGCGCCACGCTGCACTGCGCCCATAACGATTACGATCACGATGAGACCCATCTATTGTGGCGTATCAGCATCGAAGGAGACCGCCCGACCTTGGTGTGAGTCTGGAGCGCCGATTGCGCCGGATTGCAGGTTGGACATGGAATTCGTGAGATGCACGAAGACCGTGGCGGCGCGGTCAATTACCTAGTGTCCAAGTATTATGGTTGCGCATGACAGTTATCGCCGACAGTAATGATTTAGCGGAGTTTTGCGCACGTCAGCAAACGGTCGATTTTATTGCGATTGATACGGAATTCATGCGCGAGCGGACTTACTGGCCAATCCTCTGTCTGGTCCAGGTTGCCGGTCCACAGGAAGCAGCAGCGATAGACACCCTGGTACCAGGGATTGATCTTGCGCCTCTGATGGAGCTGCTCGCGAACAAGCATACGCTGAAGGTGTTTCATGCGGCGCGCCAGGACATCGAAATCTTTGTCAATCTGACCGGCGCCGTGCCGGAGCCATTATTCGACACGCAGATCGCCGCTATGGTCTGCGGATTTGGCGACGCCGTCAGCTATGAAACATTGGTCGGAAAACTCGCGCGGGCGCCGCTCGACAAGTCCTCGCGCTTTACCGATTGGTCGCATCGGCCATTGAGCGAGCGGCAGATCCGCTACGCGCTCGATGACGTTGTCCACTTGCGGACAGTCTACGAAAAGCTCCAGCAAAAATTGGCCGAGAACCGGCGGACGACCTGGTTCGCCGAGGAAATGGCGGCACTGGTCGATCCGGCCCTGTATCGCAGCGATCCTTCTGAGGCGTGGCGCCGGTTTCGCCTCCGCGGCCAGGTCGACCGGCGATTTTTTGGCGTTCTGCGCGAAGTCGCCGCTTGGCGGGAGACCGCCGCGCAGCAGCGCAATCTCCCGCGCGGCCGTATCATCAAGGACGAGGCCGTGCTTGAAATCGCCTCCCACCTTCCGCGAACGATCGAAGCGTTGGCGCGCACCCGCAGTCTCGGCAAGGGGATGGAAGGCAAGTTGGGCGTCGAGATTCTCGATGCGGTTCACCGCGGGCTTGCGGCCGCGAGTGCGCTAGCCCCGCCAATACCGGCACGCGCCGATACCCCTGCGGGACTGGGTCCGACAGTTGAATTGTTGCGTGTCTTGTTGAAGTACCGCTGCGAGGAGCATCAGGTTGCGCAAAAGTTGCTCGCCTCGAGCGACGATTTGGACGCGATCGCTGCCGACGACCACGCCGATGTACCTGCACTATCGGGCTGGCGGTATGAAATATTCGGAAGGGACGCAATTGCTCTGAAACATGGGCGATTGGCACTGACGGTGCGCAACAATCGCATCGCATTGGTCGAACCGGCGGCCCAGTAAAGGCTCGGAGGAGATCAATCTCCGGCGAGGCGGCGCGGCTCACGGCGCCGGACGAGGGCGGTCGTGCCAAGGGCGCGCGCAACAGCATCGAGCCGCCGTTGCATCGTCTCTCCAACAAAAAAGCTATTTCCTGAAGGCACTTCGAAGATGAGTCTGCCACGTTCGCGACCGAGCCACGTGTCCGACAGCAGTTCGATGCGTCCACCGGTCAAGGCAAAGGCGAGACGCAGAGCGCTACCGAGGGCGCGCACTTCCCCGGCTGCTCCAGCGTCGAGTAGCGCCGAAGTCGGCTCACGGATTGGGTCGTCGGCGGCTCCGCCATAGCGGGTGTGCAGTACAGACGCGACAAATACCCGCTCGGCATGGCCGATGGCGGCCAGAGGCAGCCGTAAGCTGCGGGTAAACGCTTCCTGGGCGCGATAATCCGGGTGCTCCATCCACGCGATATCGCCAAGCCAACAGGCCGCATGGTGAAGTCGACGGGCCTGCTCCGGCAAGTTCGGAAAGAGCGGTTCGGTCCACCTCAAAAGGCGATCGCCATCCGGCACAAAGCGGCTTTCGGCCCACGCGATCGCGGTGCAGGCGGCGATCAGCGGATCAAGGCCCGTTTGCGTTGACACCGCGAGGCTGGAGGCATAGCCCTCGCGTAAACCGTAAGCGGAGAAAATGATTTGCTTGGGCGCGATCGCGGCGATCAACCGACGCAGTATTAGCGCCGCTAATGGCACCATCTCGAGCCGCTTGCGTGAGATTGTCGTGATGCGTTCGAGCGATTTGCGCGACAGGCGGCCAATGATGTCAAAGAAGGTCTCGGCTTCGCCTCGGGTAATCATATAACCGTGCACGATGTGGAGCGGATAATGGGTGTGCTCCATATGCAAGCGGGCAATAGCGCGCGCTGCGCCGCCGACCAGGTACAGGTTCCCTTCACATCTTGTCCGCGCGATCGGGGTCGTTACCAGGGTGCGGTCGACCGCTTCGGAAATCGCTCGCGGACTGTCGCCAAGTTCGGCTAGCCGCAGCGGACCGAGAGGCAACGAAATTCCACGCCCGATCCGAGCTGCGTTGTCAACCAGCTCTGAGCTCTGCGCTCTGACGCGGACCAGTTCGACGCTACCGCCGCCCATATCGCCGACGAGCCCATCAGCCTCTGGGATGCCGGTGAGCACGCCCATGGCGGATAACCGCGCCTCTTCGGGGCCGTCAATGACCGCGACGGGAACATCGCATTCTCGCGCGATCTTATCCGCAAAGGCTGGGCCGTCATCGGCATCGCGAATCGCGGCGGTCGCCAGAACCGCCAAATGAGCGACACCGATCGAACGCGCCAGCGCTACAAAGCGCTGAAGGTTGACAACTGCCAGTGCCGTCCCCTCGCGGTTCAAGCGGCCCGTTGTCGACAGCCCGCGCGCAAGCCCGCACATGACCTTCTCATTGAGCAGCGGGAATAGGGCGGAACCGTGCCGCTTGAAAACCGCGAGCCGCAAAGAATTGGAGCCAAGATCGATGATGCCGATGCGATCCGAGGGGGAAAGCGATCGCCGCTCGGACATTGAGACCTCAGCTGACGACAAGCAAAGGCTGGGCCCGACGCGGCGCCCTGCCGCGCCCAGACAGGCTTGGATTCGTCATGAAATACGTATGGGCTGAAAACGGCTCTTCCTCGGCCGGTACCCGATGATAGCTTCCATCCGCCGACAGGCTCCAGCTCTGCAACGTATCCCGCAGATTTGCCACCATGATCTCATCCAACACTTGGCGATGCACGGTTGGATTTTCGATGGGCACCAGGGCTTCAACGCGACCATCAAAATTGCGCGGCATCCAATCGGCGGAGCTTATAAAAACTTTTGCGCGATCAGACGGCAGTTTGTTGCCATTGCCGAAGCAGACGATACGACCATGCTCAAGGAAGCGGCCGATAATGCTCTTGACGCGAATGTTTTCCGAGAGGCCCGGCACCCCGGGACGCAGGCAGCAAATGCCGCGCACGACAAGATCAATGCTGACCCCTGCCTGCGAGGCTCGGTACAACAGGTCGATAATGGCGGGATCGACCAGCGAATTCAATTTGGCCCAGATTTGGGCCGGTTCGCCGTTCTCGGCATTGGCAATTTCGGCCTCGATCAGTTCGAACAGCCCGGCGCGCAGATTGATCGGCGCGATCCAGATTTTTTCGAGGCCCGCCGGGGTGGCGTAGCCGGTCATGAAGTTGAATAGGCGCGCCGCATCCCGACACAGCGCCGGATCGCAGGTGAAAAACGACAGATCCGTGTAAACCTTGGCGGTGTAGGGATGATAATTTCCGGTGCCGTAGTGCACATAGGAGCAGAGTTGGCCGCCTTCGCGACGGACGACAAGTGATACCTTCGCGTGGGTTTTCAGCTTCAAAAAACCATAGACCACCTGGACTCCGGCGCGCTCGAGATCGCGCGCCCAGCGAATATTGGCCTCTTCGTCGAAGCG
>JAFAOB010000262.1 GCA_019238055.1 Alphaproteobacteria bacterium | reverse complement strand
TTTGGGCGGCGTCTTTCCCCGTGGCCGGACCGCCTCAATCAGCGGTTCCCATACCGCCCACGCCGCATCTGTGAAAACCTGATTGCCGTTTCCTTCCGTCATCCCCAGAAAATGGGAACAGTACTCAAGCTCTAACAGGCCTTAGCTTGCCTACCATGTGCCATGAGGCGTGTCTATAATAGAAGCTGTCCTTTCCTGTGTAGGCACCTACGCATATTGACCAATCCTCTGGAGCCATCTGACACCGGAATAAATGGCGACGATGTGCAGCAGGGACAACAATATTTTTGTTAATGGGTAGAAATTCGGCAGTAATACACGATAACGAAACCCACGCTGCTAAATCTATTTGCTGCCGCGGTGGCATCATAATACGCGAATTGTCCTGCAACAATGATAAAATCGCAGGCTTGGCGTCTTCTACTATCCAACTCATCCAGCTGGAGTTACAATTATCACATACAATTCGCACCTTTTTTCCATGGGGCACCTTGTCGTGATTTTTGTTCACGTATTATTACTTCGCTGGGCGAGGAAAGTGGCAGTCGTTCAGTCTGGCTGAACGTCATACTTGTATGATCGTAAGACGAGGGCAAGACCTGCCTGAGCCAATCCGACCAAATATGCTCCTTGGTGAGATGTGGGTTGCCGCAAAAGATGCATTTACCGGGAGGGCTCAGGTTGGCTCGGCGGGGCCGTTTTGGCATAGCCTGTGTGCTGCAAGGGACGACGCTAGGATCGCTCACCGGCGCGGAAAGCTGCGGATCAAATTAAGGAGGCCGTGAGTTTCTGGTTGCCCCGCCGCACCTCGCGCGAAACGATCAGCAGATGACCGACCATTATCGCGGGAAAAGGGCGGCAATAGCAAAGGCACAAACACCATCACCGCCAATCATGGCAAGCCTGTCCACAGCTTATCGCAGCTGAACGTCATTTTTAGCACGGCTGCCTTTCACTCGATAACTTCACTGTTGTTGGTGAGTACCGCCCCGTCTGGGATGTTCGGGTGTGAGGCGGGCCCTGGGGGTTCGCGCAGTAGCGTGCGACACGCGGGCAAGCGGCGCCGTTGCCGCGGTGAGCCATTCGGCCGTATCGGGATCGACGAGCGGCGTCAACGTCTCGCGCACCCGAGCGTGATAGGTGTCGAGCCATTCGATCTCCTCATCGTCGAGCAAGGACGGATCGGTCAGATTGCGGTCGATCGGCGCCAGGGTCAAGGTTTCGAAGCCCATCATTTCGCGTTCACCGCCACCCTCGAGCGGCTGCACCAGGACCAGGTTTTCGATGCGGATGCCGTAGGCGCCGGTTTTGTAATAGCCGGGTTCGTTCGAGACGATCATGCCGGGCAACAATGGCTGAGCGTTCGGCGCCTTTGAGATCCGTTGCGGCCCTTCGTGCACGCCGAGATAGCTGCCAACACCATGTCCGGTCCCGTGGTCGTAATCGAGCCCGACCTGCCACAATCCGCGCCGCGCGAATGCATCGAGCTGGGTTCCGGTCGTCCCTTTTGGGAAGCGCGCGAGCGCCAGAGCGATATGGCCCTTCAGCACGCGGGTGAAGCGGTCTCGCATTTCCTGCGTCGGTTCGCCGATGGCCATCGTGCGTGTCACATCAGTCGTGCCGTCGAGATATTGCGCGCCCGAATCCAGCAGGTAGAGCGTGCCGGGTTCGAGCCGCTTTTCGGTTTCCGGCATCGCCCGGTAATGGACGATTGCGCCGTTGGACCCGGCACCCGAGATCGTCGCGAAACTCAAATCGCGAAAATACGCGCCCTGGCGACGGAAGGCTTCGAGCCGATCGCTGGCGCCAATCTCGGACAGGCCGCCTTTCGGCGCCTCGCGCCCGAGCCAGGCGAGAAACCGGGTCAACGCTGCGCCGTCGCGGCGGTGGGCGGCTCGGGTGCCGTCGATCTCGACAGTGTTTTTGCACGCCTTTGGCAAGATGCACGGGTCGGCGGCGCGGTGAATCCTGCCGCCTGCCTTGCCGAGCCGGTCAAAAATCCAGGCGGAGGCGCTCGCCGAGTCGACCTGCACTCTCTTGCCCTCGGCGGCGAGCGCGTCGAGCGCCGGGCCCAGTTGCTCAGGCGGCAGGATAGTTACGCCATTGCCGAAATGGCGGTCGAGACCGGGTGCCAATTTACGGGCCTCGGTGAAAAGCGCGACGCTGGCGTCCTCGCGCAAGATCGCGAACGACAGCGGCAGCGGCGTGTGCGGCACATCGCCGCCGCGAATATTTAGTAGCCACGCGATCGATTCGGGCATCGTCAATACCGCGGCAGCAACCCCCTGCTCGACGAGACCGCGGGCGAGCCGCTCACGCTTTGATTGGGCACTCTCGCCGGCAAATTCGTCCGGGTGCGGCACAACCGGCGCCAGAGGGGCTGCAGGCTGGTCGAGCCAGACCCGATCGAGCGGGTTGTCGTCAACCACACGCAGGCTGGCGCCGGCCTTTTCGGCAGCCGCAGAAAAGCGCTCCACCTCCTGCGGGGTATGCAGCCACGGGTCATAGCCGAGGATGTTGCCGGGCTTCAGAACGCTGCCGAGCCAGACCGCCGCCGGCTCGTCGATCAGATGGTGGATTTCGAACAAATTGCCATCGACCTGCTGCGCCGCCTGCAACGTGTAACGGCCGTCAACGAACAGCGCCGCGCGCTCGCACAGCACGATTGCGAGCCCGGCCGAGCCGGTAAAGCCAGTCAGCCAGGCGAGGCGCTGACCACGCGGCGGCACATATTCGCCCTGATGCTCGTCCGAACGCGGCACGACAAAGCCGTCGAGGCCTCGATCGGCCAATTCCCGACGCAGCCGCGCGACGCGCTCGGCGCGCGAAAGCCCAGCGAAATCCGCCGGCGAAAGGCCGTCGTGATAGGCCGAGGCCAGCTCTGCCTGCCGCTGTTCGAGCGCTTTGGCCAATCCCGGAGGGACCGGATCGGCGACGAGACAGTGCCAGTCGGAGCCGATTGCGGGCGACGCCCCGAGCACGCCCCAAATCAGCGCGTCGACATCTTGCGGGCTATAGCTGGAGCCCGCTTCGCGCAATAGCTGCATCAGCGCGCTGTTGTCTGCGATCGGTCGGCTCGTGCTCATTCCGTGTGCTCCTCCTATGCGGTCGCGCAGCTGATCAGAATCTTGTGATCGCTGAATTGCAACTCGTTGCCTGGCCAAAGCAGTTGGCAAATCCTATATATGTTGCAGTGCAACAAAAGTAACGGGCGAGGTGTGCGATGTCCATTCTCAACCTGCTGATCTCGGCTGGCCGAGCCTTGGCCGAGCGCGGTCGCCGGCAGCGCGCCTATCAAGAATTGATCGCGCTCGACGACCACGCTCTCGCCGATATCGGCATCCACCGTTCCCAGATCTGCGCTCTCCTGGAGGGCGCGGAGCTGGAAAAATCAGCGCCCGCACCAGCCACGGAGGCGGCGAATTTTTGGTCGGCACAGATCCGCTTGATCAGCTCTTCGAGCCGGCCCGACCTTTAGATAGGAACAGCCGGCCGGATAACCATTCACCGCCCGGGGCCGGCGCGCAGCACCAATGTCGACCATCCGTCGATGATGATCCGCCGCTTCAGCACCAAGCCGAGGCTGCGATGCGGCGCCAAAACGATCGGCTCCTGCCTCGCCAACAAGCCCGACAATACCGCATACCCACCAGGCACCAGATAACGGGCGAGATCGGCGGCCATTAATGCGAGCGGTCGCGCCAGGATGTTGGCCAGAATCAGATCATAGCCCCGGCGCCGCAGCAGACGGCCTCGATAACCGGAAGACCGCTCGATTCGCACCAGCTTCGCGACATGATTGCGCGCGACATTGTGCCGGGCGACCGCGACCGAGCCTGCGTCGATGTCGCTGGCGCGCACCGGGCGGTGCAGTAATTTCGCGGCGGCTATCGCGAGAATGCCGGTGCCGGTGCCGATGTCGAGCGGATGGCGGATCGGACGGCGCCGCGCCAATAGTTCGAGCGCCGCGAGGCACCCGCGCGTCGAAGGATGTTCGCCGGTGCCAAAAGCGGTCGCAGCGTCGAGCGCGATGCCAATCACCCCCGCCGGGACTCCGCCCTGATGATGCGAGCCATAGACAAAGAAGCGGCCGATCCGCAACGGCGGGAAAGCGAGCTGGTTTTCACCGAGCCAGTCGCGATCCGCCAAATTCTCTTCCACGATATCGATCAAAGTGCCGCCGGCAGCCGCAGCCGCAAGCGCCAGCCGCGCTGATAATTCGGGGCTCAGCACCGGAGCTTGCGGATAGGCATCGATGCGCCATTCGTTTGGCGCCGTCTCGAACGCCGAAATCGCTTGGATGGCCTGGTCCAGCAGCGCCAGCACGGCCTCCGCCGCCTCGGCGCCGCACACCCGCGCTACGACATGGCGAGCGCCGGCGCTCACCATCGGCGGGTCAGCATGAGACGAAGTCGCTGGATCGGCGCTCCCCTTCGTTCACCTTGACTGTGAAGGCCGATGTCTTGACCCAGCTTCGCGACTATTCGGCTCCCGACCGACCCCGGTCATAAGTCGTCAGGTACGTAATCGGGACCGATGAAATTGTCGAACTTTGTCGTATCAGCCTCGAAATGCAGCCTGACCGTGCCGATGGGCCCATGCCGCTGCTTGGCGACGAGGATCTCAGCCGTGCCGTAGACTTCGTTGTAGCGGTTCTGCCAGCGTTCATAGCGGTCGTTGTATTTGTCGTCGGTTTCATCCGGTCGGCGCAGTGGCTGTCCCCGTGACAGATAGTATTCCTCGCGAAAGATGAACATGACGACATCTGCATCCTGCTCGATCGAACCCGATTCGCGCAGATCCGCGAGCATTGGCCGCTTATCCTCGCGGGCTTCGACCGCGCGGGACAATTGCGATAAGGCCAAGACTGGGACATTCAGTTCCTTGGCAAGTGCTTTCAACCCGCGGGTGATGTCGGAAATTTCCTGCACGCGGTTTTCGAGCGACTTGACCTGTACCGAGGGCCGCAATAGCTGCAGATAATCGACAATGATCAGCCCGAGCCCTTGTTGGCGCAACAGCCGCCGTGCTCGCGTCCGCAAGCCCGAGATGCTGAGCGCCGGGGTGTCGTCGATAAATAATTTCAGCGCCTGCAGTTGGTGGCTCGCCTGTATAAACCGGTCGAAATCTTCACGGCTGACATCGCCGCGACGGATGCGGTCGGAGCTGACCCCCGATTCCTCAGCAAGAATTCGCGTCGCGAGCTGCTCAGCCGACATTTCCAGCGAAAAAAAGCCAACAACAGCGCCGTCTTCAGCAAAGGGGCGGCCATCCGGACCGATAGCGGCCCTGTAGGCGCGCACAGCGTTGAATGCGATGTTGGTCGCGAATGCGGTTTTGCCCATCGACGGCCGCCCGGCGAGAATAATCAGATCCGACGGGTGCAGACCGCCGAGTTTTCGATCGAGATCGATAAATCCGGTGGCGACGCCAACGGTCTTGCCGCTTTTTTTGAAAGCCGCCTCGGCATTGTCAATCGCACTCGTTATTGCCGCCGAGAAGGGGCGAAAACTGCCTTCGCTCTGTCCGAAGGTCGCAAGGTCGAACAGCCTTTTCTCAGCGCGTTCGATCTGCTGCAGCGCGGGATCGTCGAGGTCCTGACGAAAGGCATCGTTGACGACGTCCTCGCCAAGAACGATCAGCTGACGGCGCAGCGCCAGGTCGTGAATATGCCGGCCGTAATCCTCGGTATTGATGATCGTCACCGCCGCGCCGGCCAGCAGCGCCAAATATTGCGCGCCTCCAATCTCGGCGAGTGCGCCATCCTGATCGAACAGGTTCTTCAGCGTGACCGGGTTGGCAATTTGGCCGCGCTCGATCAACTTACTGATCGCAGCATAAATGCGGGCATGGACCGCATTGCCGAAATGCTCCGGCAGCAGAAATTCGGAAACCCGCGAATAGGCCGCGTTGCTGATCAGCAACGCCCCCAGCAGCGCCTGCTCGGCGTCGTTGTTGTAGGGCGGGGTGCGAATAAATTCGAGGTCGGTCTCGCGCAATGGCGCGATCCGGGTAGCCATCATTGTCTCCATCACGCGGAGGCTATCACCGAATACATGCAGAGATCTCGAACAGAAGCATCCCCAGGCTGTGGAACCCGGGGATGGTTAAGCGGCGCATTCGGTTGCGGCGCTATGCTCGTGCTCCCAGTCGATCATGTAATCGCGCGTGAGCGGCACCGCGTCGAGCGCCTTCGCGAGCTGCATCTGGAACACCATCAGCCCGCCACGGCGAAACGCCACTTCCGAGCCGACGAGATACATCTCCCACATCCGGCAGAACCGCTCATTATAGATTGCCTTGATGCGCTCGCGGTTCTGCTCGAACCGGCGCCGCCAGGCGCGTAAGGTCCGAGCATAATGCAGGCGCAGGATCTCGATGTCGGTGATCCATAGCCGCTTCTGCTCGACAACCGGCACGACCTCGGACAACGCCGGCACATAGCCGCCCGGGAAGATATATTTGCGGATCCACGGGCTTGTCGAACCCGGTCCGTCCATTCGCCCGATCGAGTGCAACAACGCGACGCCACCGGGTGCGAGCAGCGATTTCACCTGCGCAAAAAATGCCGCGTAGTGATTGATGCCAACATGCTCGAACATGCCGACCGACACGATGCGGTCGTATATGCCCGTCTCCTCGCGATAATCGCGCAGGTGAAAGCGTACCCGGTCGGCGAGCCCGGCCGCCGCGGCCCGGCGGGTCGCCTCCTTATGCTGCTCGACCGACAGGGTCAGGCCGATTACGTCAGCGCCGCACTCGGCCGCGATATAGAGTGCCAGACCGCCCCAGCCCGACCCGATATCGAGCACCCTGTGCCCCGGCCGGACCAGCAGCTTTGAGGCGATGTGCCGCTTTTTAGCGAGTTGGGCCTGATCGAGATCGTCACCCTCACCGCGGAAATAGGCGCAGGAATATTGGCGATCGCGATCGAGGAACAGCTCATACAGCTCCTTTGACAGATCATAGTGGTGCGCCGCGTTGCCCCGCGCGCGGAAGTTTGGATTGTATTGATGAACGCGGCGCAGCAGCCGATAGGATCCGTTCAGCCATCGCGACAACACACTGTCGGTGATCGCTTCGAGATTGAGCTGCAACAGATCGACGAGATCGTAGAGGCTGCCCTCTTCGAGGGTCAGTGTGCCGTCGACAAAAGCCTCCGGCAGGTAGAGCCGTGGCCGGAGGACCAGCTTGCGATGCAGCGCCGGATCATGGAGACGGATGGCGGCATTCGGGCCGGGTCTTCCGACGAACTCATGGATCTTGCCGTCGGCATCGACCAGACGCAGTCGGCCCGTGGTAATGATTCGCTCAAAGAGGCGCGCCAGCAGCATCGGCAAGGCACCAAAACGGGAGTCCTGCCGTCAATATATTGTCCTTGCCAAGTGCTTACCAAGGCCCAGATTGCTATCGCGCACCGGCCTCGGCGGGTGCGGCGGGGGCTAAAGCAGCGCGCTGCTCCTCGAGTTCTTCCTCATCCTCATCGGCGAGCCGCTGCGGATCAATCCCGCGCGCCTGCATCGCCGCTTCTTCGGCTGATTGGGCGACATTGGCGGTCACCATGACCGACACTTCCGGATGCAATACGATACGCACCGGGTGCATGCCGAGAGTCTTGATCGGCCGTTCGAGCACGACCTGACGCTTTTCGATCGTGAAGCCCGCTTCGGTGACCGCCTCGGCGATGTCTCGGGCCGAGACCGAGCCATAAAGCTGGCCGCTTTCGCCGGCCTGACGTACGAGAACGACCGTCAGTCCTTCGAGCGTAGCGGCGATTTCTGTCGCCTCGGACTTGCGCTGCAGGTTAGTGGCTTCGAGTTGGGCGCGCTGGGTTTCGAAATAGGCCAAATTTTCCTTGGTCGCGCGCAGGGCTTTTTTCTGCGGCAGCAGGTAATTGCGAGCAAACCCCGGCTTTACTTTGACAAGTTGACCCATCTGGCCAAGCTTCTCGACGCGTTCGAGCAGGATCAGTTCAATCATCGATTTTCACTCCGTTTGTCTGGGCGGGAGCAAATCGGCGCCGCAACCCGAGCGGCGCGTCGAGCATTCCCAAAATTGTGATGATCAGTAACGGCCAGCCGAACAAACCTGCCAGCACGTAGAACAGGATCAGCGGGACCTGCGGACGCGGCAATCGCCGGACTACCGTGTGCAGCATCGCCAAACCCGCGAGGCAAAACGGAATCACCAACACAATCAATAGATTGATGCCAACGAACCGCGCCGCACCGCCGCATAATACCAGCGCTGCTGCGAGGGCCAGCAATGCCGACAGCCAAAACGGCAAGGCGAGGGCTGCAAGATCGGGCGACGGCCGCCACGCCTTGCCGAACCGGGCCAACACACCTTGCGCTAAAACGCCATTGCTCGCCGTCATCGCCATCCAGGAAGCGGTGACGGCCCCCGGCATGACCAGCGCCAGCGTCTTTGTCAGCGCTTCGCCGCTCGATCCGCTCTCGATGCCAAGACGCTGGATCGCCTCGCCAAGCCTGTCGTTTAGAAACGTTTCGATCCCGGTGGGGCCGCCGAGCACGAGAATGATAGCGCCGAGCATGATGAGACCAAGCCCGGTCAGCCATGCGCTCAAGAGTCCCGCTGGATACCACTTGATCGTTCCGTCCGGCGCTTGGCGAGCCAGCAAAGCTTGCCGGACCAGCACGACGACCGGTGCGGCATAGAGTGCCGCGAATCCCCCCGTGGCGGTGGCGCCGCCAGCCGCGAATAGGATGACCGAGGCGACGACACCGGCTGAGACAGCCGCCCTGACACCAAACCATAGACCCGCGGCAAAAAACGGCAGTTGTGCGAGATAGGCAAGGATCAGCGCGCCAGGCGAACCTGTCAGTATCGATAGATATAAGCAGGCGCCGATGGCGCCCAGCAATGCCCCGGCGCCGAGGCTTCCGAGCCGATCCATGAGGAATCCATCCGGGTCAGGGCCGGACCGCCGACCCGTTACTTGACCATGTACGGCAACAGACCGAGAAAGCGCGCCCGCTTGATTGCCTGGGCGAGCTCGCGCTGCCGTTTGGTTGAGACCGCGGTGATGCGGCTTGGGACGATTTTGCCGCGTTCGGAGATGAAGCGCTGCAGCAGTCTTATGTCCTTGTAATCGATTTTGGGCGCGTTCGGGCCGGAGAACGGACAAGATTTGCGGCGCCGAAAGAATGGCCGCCGTGCCGCACCGCCGCGACCCTGAGCGCCGGATGCCGGGGTTTCCATTTAGGGCTCCACTGTTTCGGGGATTACCGGCTCGGCGATGCGATCAACGCGTTCGCCACCATCCCGTCCATCGCTATATCGGTCACGATCACGATCACGATCACGATCACGATCACGGTCGCGGTCGCCACGGCGCTGGCGGTCCTCGCGGCTGCCGCGGTTTTGCATGACCGCCGATGGCCCCTCTTCGTGCGCCCCGACCCGGATTGTCAGATAGCGCAACACATCCTCGTTGATGCGCATCGTGCGCTCGAGTTCGGCAATCGCGGCCGCTGGTGCATCCACGTTCATCAACACGTAATGGCCTTTGCGATTCTTGCGCATGCGGTAGGCGAGGTTGCGCAGCCCCCAATATTCGCGCTTCTTGACCTCGCCGCCATTATCGGCGATCAGCTGCACGAAGTTGTCGGCAAGGGCGTCGACCTGGGCGCCGGAGATATCCTGTCGTGCAATAAATACGTTTTCGTAAAGCGGCATAGCGGCCCACATCCCTTTCGGATCGGAAAGCCCGGAGCACACGCGGCGGCCGAGCCAAAGCCGGCTCTCTGCCGGCAAGGGTAAAACGCGGACTATACAGAAGCCCCACACCGGGACAAGATAGTGATGCCGCGTCGGGGGACAAATACGGCTTTTGCGAGTTTATCGGGGGGACATGAGTGCAATGCTTCGAGCGTTCGTATTTCCGGGTCAGGGATCACAAAGCGTCGGCATGGGACGCGGTCTCGCCGAAGCTTTTTCCACGGCTCGACGGCTGTTCGACGAGGTCGATGAGGCGTTGTCGCAGCGGCTGTCGCGGCTGATGTTCGACGGGCCGGAAAGCGAGCTGACCCTGACTGAAAATGCCCAGCCGGCGCTGCTGGCGGCAAGTCTCGCGGTGATCCGCGTGCTCGAAGCCGAGAGCGGGCTTGATATCGGTCAGCACGTTGCTTTTGTCGCCGGGCACTCGCTCGGCGAGTATTCGGCTCTGGCGGCGGCGCGGGCGCTCACGGTCGGTGACGCGGCGCGGTTATTGCGCTTGCGCGGGCAGGCGATGCAGCAGGCCGTACCGGTCGGCGAAGGTGCGATGGCCGCTCTGATTGGGCTCGATGTCGACGCCGCGCGAATTGTCGCAACCCAGGCCACATGCGCCGGTATTGATCATGACGAGGTCTGCGCGGTGGCAAACGACAACGCGGCGGGCCAAGCCGTTATCAGCGGCCACCGCAGCGCCGTCGCCCGCGCGATCACGATTGCCCGAGCGCACGGCGCGCGGCGTTCGGTCATGCTGCCGGTCAGTGCCCCATTTCATTCGCCATTATTGGCCCCTGCTGCCGATGCAATGGCCGCGGCTCTGAGCAAAATTGCGTTGCGCCGCCCAATTGTGCCGCTGGTCGCCAATGTGACGGCGCGTCCGGTTGACGACCCTGCCGAAATCGAATCCCTTTTGATCCAGCAAGTCACAGGAATGGTGCGCTGGCGGGAGAGCGTGTTGTTCCTCGCCGCCTCCGGCGTCGAGGAAATCGTTGAGATCGGCGCTGGTCATGTGCTCGCCGGCCTCGCCAAGCGGATCGCACCCGCGATTCCTGCCCGATCGATCGGAAGTCCGGCCGACATCGCGGCGCTTGGCGGCACGATGTGACCCCGCCTGCGGTCCAGCGGACACAAACCGCCATCAGGCGGGTGAATCGCGACCCATTGCCGACCATCGACATTCGCAATGTTTGATTTGTCGGGTCGGGCAGCGCTGGTAACCGGCGCCTCGGGCGGGATTGGCGGGGCGATCGCCCGCGCTCTGCACGAGAGGGGAGCGACGCTGATGTTGGCGGGAACCCGGCGTTCGGCGCTGACGGCTTTGGCCGATGAACTGGGTGTCCGCGCTCATATAGGGGTTGCCGATCTCGCCGAACCCGATGCCGCCGAACGCCTCATCAAGGACGCCGAGGCCGGCATGGGGCGGCTCGACATCCTTGTCAACAACGCCGGAGTTGCGCGCGACGCTCTTGCTTTGCGCATGAAGGATGAGGATTGGCAGGCGGTTCTCGATCTCGATTTAACCGCCGTCTTTCGGCTCACCCGCGCGGCGCTGCGTGGTATGCTGCGGCGGCGCCATGGCCGCATCATTGGTGTGACCTCGATCGTGGCGTTCACCGGCAACCCCGGCCAAGCGAACTATGCGGCGGCAAAAGCCGCGATGATCGGCATGTCGAAATCGATCGCAGCCGAGGTTGCGAGCCGCGGCATCACTGTCAATTGTGTCGCACCGGGCTTTATCGAAACTGCGATGACCGCACGATTGGGCGAGGAGCAACGCGCGCAACTCGGCGCCGCGATTCCCGCGGGCCGCTTTGGCGCCCCCGCCGACGTCACCGCGGCAATCGTCTATCTGGCGAGTGCCGAGGCGGCCTACGTCACCGGACAGACCTTGCACGTCAACGGCGGTATGGCCATGCTATAGGATCAGCCGGTGGTGATGGATCCGAGACGAATTGGCACCGCCGGAAAAATCGTGATATGTCACTGACGCCTTGACGCGGCCCCCAACGACGACACTATGACGGCGGATGGCGCCCCGGATTTGCGTATCGGAACCAATTTACGCCAGCCACTGAGGGGAACGACGAATGAGCGATGTCGCCGAGCGGGTCAAAAAGATTGTCGTCGAGCATTTGGGCGTCGACGAATCAAAGGTGACCGAGAACGCCAGCTTCATCGATGATCTCGGCGCCGACAGTCTCGACACGGTCGAGCTGGTCATGGCCTTCGAAGAAGAGTTTGGTTGCGAGATCCCTGATGACGCCGCGGAGAAGATCGTAACGGTCAAGGATGCCGTTAACTTTATCGAGGCGCACAGCTGAGCCGCCGGACCGCTCGCCCATTGATGTACTGGGCTGCAAGCGCGGCGATTGCGAGTGCCGCTGTTGGCGAGAAGTGAGTAGGCGATGCGGCGCGTCGTCGTAACGGGCATGGGGCTGGTGACGCCATTGGGCGTCGGCCTCGAACACAATTGGCAGCGCCTGCTGTCTGGAACTTCCGGGGTCAGCGCGATCGCATCGTTCGACGTTTCCGGCCTGCCTGCCCGCATTGCGGCGCAGGTGCCCCGCGGCGACACGCGCCGTGGACTCTTCAAAGCCGACGATTGGGTACCGCCCAAAGATCAGCGCAAGATGGACGGTTTTATCGTGTTCGCGCTCGCCGCCGCCGCTCAGGCAGTCGAAGATGCCGGGTGGTTGCCGGCGGAGGCTGAGGCGCGCGAGCGTACCGGCGTTATGATCGGCTCCGGGATTGGCGGTCTGTCAGGCATTACCGAAGGAGCGTTGACGATTCACGAGCGCGGCCCGCGTCGGCTGTCGCCGTTCTTTATTCCCGCCAATCTGATCAACCTGGCCTCCGGGCATGTTTCGATCCGCTACGGCTTCAGCGGACCGAATCACGCTGTGGTCACGGCCTGTTCGAGCGGTGCGCACGCGATCGGCGATGCCGCCCGCCTGATCATGCTTGATGATGCAGACGTCATGATCTGCGGCGGCACCGAAGCCGCGATTTGTCGGTTGGGCCTCGCCGGGTTTGCCGCGGCTCGGGCATTATCGACCGGGTTCAACGACGACCCCACGCGCGCCTCGCGGCCTTGGGATCAGGCGCGCGACGGCTTTGTCATGGGCGAGGGCGCCGGCATTCTCGTGCTCGAGGAATTGGAGCATGCCAAACGGCGCAATGCGAAAATCTATGCCGAGATTATCGGCTATGGGATGTCAGGCGATGCCCATCACCTGACAGCACCTGCCGAGGATGGAAACGGCGCGTTTCGCTCGATGCGGAACGCCCTTAACCGCGCTCGCATCCCGCCTGAGGCCATCGACTACATCAATGCGCACGGCACCTCGACGCCGCTGGGCGACGAGATCGAACTGGGCGCCGTCAAGCGATTATTCGGCCGCCATTCCTATGAATTGTCGATGTCGTCGACAAAGTCGGCGATCGGTCATCTGTTGGGTGCCGCGGGCAGCGTCGAGGCGATCTTTTCAATCCTCGCACTTCGCGACGGTATTGTCCCGCCGACCCTGAACCTCGAAAATCCGTCGCCGTCCTGCGACATCGATCTGGTTCCAAAGCGAGCCAAACAGCGCCGGGTAAATTGCGTGCTGACCAACTCCTTTGGTTTTGGCGGCACCAACGCTTCTCTGGTCTTTGCCGGCCCGCCGTAAGACGTCGCACGCATCAGTCATGCCGGGCGGTGCTGAGCGATGAAAGGCCCGTTGCGCCTGATTGGCTGGGCATGCTTGGCCGTAGGGACGGTTTTGGCACTGGCGAGCACGGCCGGCTGGTGGCTTTATCATGAGGCGACCGGAACGGGCCCGCTGAGGGAAGCCCGCACCGTCGTGATCCCGCCGCATACCGGCTTGGCCGGTATAGCCCGCCGATTGGCGAGCGAGGGGGTAGTCCGCCATGCACTGCCGTTTGAGATCAGCGCTATGCTGTTAGACCATGTTTCGGGCTTGCAGGCCGGTGAATACGAGTTTCCGGCCGGGACGAGTCCGCTTCAAGCCGCCGAGATCATCGCCAGCGGCAAAACCGTCAGGCACAAGCTGACCATCCCCGAGGGGCTGACAACCGCAGAAATCATGGCTCTGGTCAAGACAGCGCCGGCTCTTGCCGGCAATATCGGTCCGCCGCCGCCCGAAGGCAGCCTGATGCCCGACACTTACATTTATCACTGGGGCGAGCAGCGCCGGCAGCTGGTCGCGCGCATGGAGCATGAGATGGCGCATACGCTTGCGGCAGTTTGGGACAAGCGGGGGGCGGATTTGCCTCTCGCCAACCCCGAGCAGTTGGTGACCCTTGCGTCACTGGTCGAAAGAGAAGCCAAGCATGCCGATGAGCGCGCCGAGATCGCGGCGGTGTTCATCAATCGCCTCCGCCTCGGCATGCGTCTCGAATGCGACCCGACCGTGATATACGCCTTGAGCGACGACGGTACGAAAAAGGTCGATCGGCCACTGACCCGGACCGACCTGCAGACCCCCTCACCTTACAACACCTATATCGAGAAGGGACTGCCGCCCGGCCCGATCGATAATCCGGGTCTGGCGTCGCTTCGGGCCGCAGCACGGCCGGCACAAACCGACGATCTTTATTTCGTCGCGGACGGCAATGGTGGGCACATTTTCGCCAAGACATTCGCCGAACACAACCGCAATGTCGAACAATATCGGCGCAACGCGCTCGTCGAGCCCGATTCGCCCGCCGGCGCGGGGCGCTGACATTTGCCGGCGACGTCCGGCATTGTTTGACGGACATTGTTTGCTCAGATAACAGCCCGTCCTATCGCCCGAACAAACACGAAAAGGGGTCGGTGAGGTGGGTTTGGCGAGCATGACGGGGTTCGCGCGGGCGCAGGGCGAGGCA
>JAFAOB010000020.1 GCA_019238055.1 Alphaproteobacteria bacterium | reverse complement strand
CGACGAGTGGCGGGTTCAGGATCTCAACCGTGATCCGTACCTGCCCTTTGCCGGGAGTGAGTTCGACGGGGCCACGTTGTGCGTTGCGGTTCATCAATTGACCCGACCGCGCGATGTCATCCGCGAAATCGGACGGGTGCTAAAACCAGGCGCCCCACTTATCGTGACCTTTTCCCAGCGTTGCCGGCCCACGCGCCCGATCGGCTGCTGGTGCCTGCTCGACGATGCTGGTCACTTATGCCTGATCGCCCGGCATTTCGCCGAAGCCGGTAATTGGGCCGATGTCCGCTGCCTGGATCGCACACCATCAGGCGGTGGCGACCCGCTTTACGCGGTCATCGGCCGCAGTCTTGGTGCAGCCCGACCCGGCAGCGACGATTGACGAAAGACAATATTTAGCTGTCATAGGCCACCATCGCAGTAAGCGGAACGTCGATCCGGTGGCGGCCTTGCAGGAAGCTCAATTCGATGATGCATCCGGCGGCAGCGACGATGCCGCCTTGGCGGCGGACGAGATCGATCGCCGCCTGCATCGTGCCGCCGGTCGCCAACAGATCATCGAGGACCGCAACGCGCTGACCGGGTGCGATCGCATCCTCCTGTATCTCGATCGTATCGCTGCCATATTCGAGGTCGTATGTGAACCGGACGGTCTTGCCCGGCAGCTTGCCCTGTTTGCGGATCATCGCAAACCCGCAGCCGAGGGCAAAAGCGACGGGTGCCGCGACGAGAAAGCCGCGCGACTCGATCCCGAGCAGCAGGTCCGGCTGGTGCCGTCGCAACGCCTCTGCGAGCTGCGTGACCGTGGCGCGCCAAGCGGACGCATGCGCCAGCAGTGTCGAAATATCGTAGAACAGGATCCCAGGCTTGGGAAAATCGGGAATCGACCGGATGTGTTGCTTGAGGTCCATTACGCTGTCCTCGACAATCGATTGCGGGCGATAAGGCTGCGGAAAACGCCGCATAGCGGTTTTTTAGCTTATTGGAAAGATGTTGCTTCGGCGACTGCGAACCCAATCCAAACCAGCCATGGCCTCACCTGCAGCCACCCTCGTCACAACAGAGGACGCCGAAACACTGGTTCTGAGCGCCAACGGAGAGTGGCTGGTTGCGACCGCGGCCGACCTCGACGGCCGGCTGCGAGCGCTGGAATTCCCGCGACAACGTCGGGTGACGATTGACCTCGCCGGGATCAAGCGGATCGATAGCGCCGGCGCTTGGTTGCTACTGCGCACCGAACACGATCTGTCAGCCCGCGGCAACCATGTCGAGATGCGCAATCTGGCGCCTACCTTCGCGCCGTTGTTTGAGCAGGTTCGCGCCGGCGGGGAACTGACCCCGGTTTCGCACCCGCGCCCGGATCATTATTCGCTCGCCGGGTTTGTCGCCCGCATCGGGGAGACCACGCTACGGCTTTTTGCTCGGTCCTATCGGATTATTGGTTTTCTCGGTGTCGTCTGCCTGACCACAATGCGCCTCGCAAGCCGGCCCGGTCGGTTGCGGGTGACCTCGATCGTTGCTCAGATGGAGCAAACCGGCGTCAACGCGCTCGCCATCGTCGGCCTGTTGTCCTTTCTGGTCGGGGTCGTGATTGCTTACCAGGGCGCCGACCAACTACGCCGCTTCGGCGCGGAAATCTACACTGTCGATCTGTTGGGGATCGGCATTTTGCGCGAGCTCGGCGTGTTGATGACGGCAATCATAATCGCCGGCCGCTCAGGCAGTGCGTTCACTGCCGAAATCGGCACGATGCAGGTCAACCAAGAGATCGATGCCATGCGCACTCTCGGCCTCGATCCGGTCGAAGTGCTGGTCATGCCAAGGCTGCTCGGGCTGCTGGTCACCTTGCCGATGCTGACGGTATACGCCGATCTTGCCGGATTATTGGGCGGAGCCCTGATGGCCTGGGGCGCGCTCGGGATCACAATTCCGGAATTCGTTAGCGAATTGCAAAATGCGCTAAGACCGCGAACCTTTTGGATCGGCGTATTCAAGGCTCCTTTTTTTGCCGCGATTATCGCGATGATCGGCTGCCATGAAGGGTTTCAAGTGTCGCGCAGCGCCGAAAGTGTCGGTCGGTTGACCACGCTTTCAGTTGTCGAATCGATTTTCCTTGTCATCGTAACCGACGCAGTCTTTTCAGTTGTTTTGTCGACATTGAAGATCTAATCGTGACCAGTTATCAGGACCAGACGATTATTAGAGTACGCGACCTCGTCAATCGCTTCGGAAGCGAAACCGTTCACGACGGGGTCGATCTCGACGTCTTCGCCGGCGAGGTGCTGGGGATTGTCGGTGGATCGGGGAGTGGTAAATCCGTCCTACTGCGCACCATCATCGGACTGAACCGGCCGGTGAAAGGTCAGGTCGAGGTGTTCGGCACCGACATTCTGACGATGAGCGAAGCCGAGCAGCGCGATATCGAAAAGCGTTGGGGTGTGCTGTTT
>JAFAOB010000279.1 GCA_019238055.1 Alphaproteobacteria bacterium | reverse complement strand
CGGGCACATCGAGGGTGAGCACCCGATCCTCGGCCGCCACCCGCGTCCGCGCCGCTCGGCTTGATCGATGGCGGCCCCTTCAGACCTTTCAGCCGTGCGATCTCGGCGCGCTGCTCCGCCACGACCCGCTTCAGTTCCGCGACCTCGCCTCGCAATGTGATCACCAGAGCCCTCAGCTCGGTATTTGAAAGGGCATCGAGATCCGTGGGGCTTGGCATCCCTTCAATCAATCAGCATTGCCCGCCTTAGGGAATCCAAAAATCCCCGCTGCCACAGGTTTTGCCCCTGTTACGAAAATGTCCGCTAACGTCAGCAAAAAGCTCTCTCTCAGGCGCCTGAGAAAACTTCCCCAGGGTAGCCGAAGGGCGACCAATTGTCCGGAAAGAGTTGCGCAAACCCGATCGCAACCCGATAACACCAAGAGGAGTAGGGAGGGCGTGGCGAGAGTGAGTCGCGCCGCTGCCGCCGCTTGCAGCGGACAGCTGAGGCGGCGGGCGCGGCGCCCAGTCCCGCCTCAACCTGGAGATGATCGGAATGCCGCAGCCGAGCT
The DNA here is from genome assembly GCA_019238055.1 of Alphaproteobacteria bacterium. Classification (GTDB taxonomy): domain Bacteria; phylum Pseudomonadota; class Alphaproteobacteria; order ATCC43930; family CGMCC-115725; genus AP-15. The sequence goes on along the minus strand of JAFAOB010000279.1, from coordinate 3,639 downwards.
ATGTCCATGGCGCCAGCCAAACGCCGCTGATCGGGGCGACGATCGGCGAATTTTTCGATCGGACCGTCGCGCAAGTCGGTGAGCGCGACGCGCTGATCGCACGCCATCAAGAGGTGCGCTGGAGCTGGCGGCAACTAAAGCAAAGGGTCGACGATTTTGCCGCCGGCCTGCTAGCACTCGGGCTCGAACCCGGCCAGCGCATCGGCATCTGGTCGCCAAACAATGCCGAATGGGTCGTCGCCCAATTCGCCACCGCCAAGGCCGGGCTGATTCTCGTCAACATTAACCCAGCCTATCGCATCACCGAACTCGAATACGCTCTGAACAAGGCCGGCTGTGCCGCACTGATTACGGCGGCGCGGTTCAAGACCAGCGATTATCTGGCAATGCTTGGCGAATTGGCGCCGGAACTGGCGACGGCAGCCCCGGGCGAGTTGCGCGCTGCGCGGGTGCCGGATCTGCGGCTCCTGATCACGATCGGCAATGAAGCGGTGCCGGGTGCATTGCGCTTCGACGATGTCTATGGGCTCGGCGGCACAGCCGAGCGAGACCGGCTCGCCGCGCTCGCCGGCACGTTGCAGTTCGACGATCCGATCAACATCCAATTCACCAGCGGCACGACCGGGTTTCCAAAGGGGGCGACGCTCAGCCACCACAACATCTTGAACAATGGTTTCTGGCTCGGTGAAGCGATGAAGTTCACCGCGCGCGATCGGGTATGCATTCCGGTCCCGCTTTATCACTGTTTTGGCATGGTGATTGGCAATCTCGGCTGCCTGACGCATGGTGCGGCGATGGTCTACCCGAGCGAAGGCTTTGACCCGCTCGCAACGCTCGAGGCGATCGAGGCGGAGCGTTGCACCGCCGTTTACGGCGTGCCAACCATGTTCATCGCCGAAATGGACCATCCCGATTTCGGCAAATTCGATTTGTCTTCACTGCGCACCGGGATTATGGCCGGGAGCCCGTGCCCAATCGAGGTCATGCGCAAGGCGGTTGACCGCATGCATCTCTCCGAGATCGTGATCGGCTATGGCATGACCGAGACGAGCCCGGCGAGCTTTGTGTCGGCGACAGACGACCCGCTTGAGCGCCGCGTGTCGACGGTCGGGCGGGTGATGCCGCATGTCGAGGCGAAAGTCGTCGATGCCGAGGGCCGGATCGTGCCGCGCGGCACGCCCGGTGAATTGCTGACCCGCGGCTATCTCGTGATGCTCGGCTACTGGAACGACGACGAAAAAACCTGCGAAGCGATCGACCCGGCGCGCTGGATGAAAACCGGCGACCTCGCGACGATCGATGACGACGGTTATTGCAATATCGTTGGCCGCATCAAGGACATGGTGATCCGTGGCGGCGAGAGCGTTTATCCGCGCGAAATCGAAGAATTTATGGACCGCCACCCGAAGATCCAGGACGTTCAGGTGATCGGCGTTCCCGACCCTAGATATGGCGAGGAATTGTGCGCCTGGGTGCGGCTGCACGACGGCAAAAGCGCGACGGCCGAGGAGATACGCGCCTTTTGTCAGGGTCAGATCGCACATTACAAAATCCCGCGCTACGTCAAATTCGTCTACGGCTTTCCGATGACCGTCACCGGCAAGATCCAGAAATTCGTCATGCGCGAGCAGACGATTGCGGAGCTGGGTCTCACCCTGCAGAAAACCGCCTAGCGGAGACGCGCCGATAGGGCTGCGCGGCTTAGTCTGCTGCGCGCCGCCGCGGATCAGATCACGCCGCCGGTCTTGAGTTCGGCGATTTCAGCGGCAGTGATGCCAAGCCACTCGCCATAGATCTCCTGATTGTGCTGGCCGATCGTCGGGCTCGGGCCGGCCGCGACCTTATCGGTGCCGTGCAGGCGCAACGGCGTCGACGGCACGACGATCTCGCCCAACTCCGGATGGTTGATATGTTCGAGCATGCCGCGCTCATGCATATGCAGATCGTTGATGACCTCGGGCGCATTGCGCACCGGCGCGCACGGGATGCGATACTCCTTGGCAATCGCAAACACCTCCATCTTGCCAAGGGTTTTGGTCCATTCGGCGACAAGCGCGTCGGTTTCGTCCATATGTGCCACCCGACCGGCATTGGTGGCAAAGCGCGGGTCGTCCGCCAAGTCTTCGCGGCCCATCGCCTTTAGCAGGTTCTGGAAATGCGCCTCGGTGACGACATGGATCGCGACATGCCCATCCCTGGTCGGGAACACATTATAGGGGGCGCTGTTGAGCCCGGCCTGACGGTTGCCGGTGCGCGGCGGGATTTGCCCGGTGCGATAATAAAAATCAAAGCTGCCGGCCAGGGTCGGCCACACCGCCTCCTGCATCGAGACTTCGACGAGTCGGCCGGTCCCGCTGCGGTCGCGATCGTAAAGGGCTGTCAAAACCCCGGCGTAAAGATGGATTCCGCCCATAAAGTCGACCAGGGTCGGGCCTGCCTTGACCGGCGGACCGTCTGGAAACCCGGTTACGCTCATAATCCCCGAGGCCGCCTGGATCGTCATATCCATCGCCAGATTGTCGCGATCGGGGCCGCTCAACCCATAGCCGGTACCCGAGGCGTAGATCAGCCGCGGATTGATGTCGTGCAATCGACTCCAGCCGACGCCGAGGCTGTCCATCGTGCCGGGCGAGAAATTTTCGAGCAATACGTCGGCGCGCTCCACCATGCGGAACAGCAATTCGCGCCCGCGCGGTTTCTTCAGGTTCAGCGTGACCGCGTGTTTGTTCTGGTTCAGCATGGCAAACGGCAGGGTGGCACTCTTGCCGGGATCGGCGCGCCGCCGTCCCGGCTCGCCGCGCGGCGGTTCGATCTTGATCACGAACGCACCGGCCTTGGCCATCAGCAGGGTCGCATAAGGGCCCTGGTAGATCTGGCCGAAATCGATGACCGTCACATCCGCCAAAGGCATATTGGCCCGTCTCTCAACCATCGCTTTCATCGCCTCGCCGCAATAAATCGGATCACCGCTAAAACCGGACATATCCTAGCGCTAAGGGGAGATGCACGGCGATGCTCATGTCATTGTCCCATTTCAAGCGGCCGATCAAATGCGCGCCACCCGAGCCCGCACCCGGGCGATAAAGGCGGTCCGCGCGGCCGGGGTTGAACGGTCGAGATCGTATTGCGCGAGAAAGAATGAGCGGACCCGGCGGCCGCACATCGGCTTTAACGCGCGCATCAGGACCTTGCGGCCCGGATCGCCGGCGACGACGCGGGTAATCCACCATGGCGACCCATACGTCGTCACGACGCCGAACAGCTTTATGTGCGTGAGCAGCGGCCGGACATATCCCTTCGCGAGATCGCGCTCAAAGGCGATGCCCGGGCCCCAGACACGATCGAAATACCCTTTCAGCATTGCCGGCATCGAGAACCACCAATGCGGAAAGCACAGGATGATTCCATCGACCCGTCTCAACAGCGCCGTATGCGCCGACACCATGCTTTCATCATACTGTGCGTCATAATAACTGCGGCGTTCGCTGTCCCGCATTACCGGGTCGAAATGTTCATGGTACAGATCCGTGGCTTCCACCCGATGACCTTTGCTGTCGAGTGCGTCGATAATCGTCTGGAACAGCGCGTGGTTGTAGCTGTCGATCAGCGGGTGGCAGTAGATCACCTGGATCAGCATAG
>JAFAOB010000359.1 GCA_019238055.1 Alphaproteobacteria bacterium | reverse complement strand
TTCATCGATGACGTCGATCGCCTTGTCGGGCAATTTGCGATCGCCGATATAGCGGTGTGAAAGCTCAACCGCAGCACGTAGCGCATCGGTCGTGTAGCGGACCTTGTGGTGCCGCTCGTAATAGGGTTTCAGACCGCGCAATATCTTGATCGAATCTTCGACGGTCGGCTCGTTGACATCGATCTTTTGAAAGCGGCGGACGAGGGCGCGATCCTTCTCAAAATAGTTGCGGTATTCCTTGTAGGTCGTCGAGCCGATGCAGCGGATGACACCGCCCGCCAGCGCCGGTTTCAACAAGTTCGAAGCGTCCATTGCCCCGCCGCTGGTGGCGCCGGCGCCGATAACGGTGTGGATCTCGTCGATAAACAAGATCGCGCCGGGTTGCGCTTCGAGCTCCGATAATACGGCTTTCAACCGCTCCTCGAAATCTCCCCGATAACGAGTTCCGGCCAGCAACGAGCCCATGTCGAGCGCGTAGATTGTCGCGTTGACCAGGACCTCGGGGACTTCGCGCTGGACAATCCGGCGCGCCAGCCCCTCGGCGATCGCTGTCTTGCCGACACCGGGATCACCCACATAAAGCGGGTTGTTCTTCGATCGCCGGCACAGGATCTGAATTGTGCGCTCGACCTCGGCTTCGCGGCCGATCAGCGGGTCGATCCGGCCACCCTTGGCTTTCTTGTTCAGATTGACGCAATAGGCATCGAGCGCGTCATGGCTGCGCTTTTGCGATTTGTCGCTGCGCTCGTCCTCGTCGGCTCCCTGGACACGTCGCGTCTCCGAACGACCGGGTGCCTTGGCAATGCCATGTGAGATGTAGTTGACCGCATCGAACCGGGTCATGTCCTGTTCCTGCAGGAAATAGACCGCATGGCTCTCGCGTTCCGCAAACATCGCGACAAGGACGTTGGCGCCGGTCACCTCCTCGCGACCGGACGACTGAACATGAATGGCGGCGCGCTGAAGGACGCGTTGAAAGCTCGCCGTCGGCTTGGCATCGTCCCGGTGCGCCGAAACCAGATTGCCGAGTTCGTTATCGACATAGGTCTGGACCTCGCGGCGCAACCGCTCGAGATCGACGCTGCAGGCGCGCAGCACCGCCACTGCATCCTGATCCTCAGTCAATGCCAGCAGCAGATGCTCAAGTGTCGCGAATTCGTGTCGCCGGTCATTCGCGTAGGCGAGAGCCCGATGCAACGATTTTTCGAGATTGCGTGACAGCACTCCCGACCTTCCTTCCTTGCCTAGTCCTTTTCCAGCGTACACTGCAGCGGATGCTGGTGCTGGCGGGCAAAATCCATCACCTGGGTGACCTTGGTCTCCGCAACCTCATAAGTGTAAACACCGCATATCCCGACACCGCGCCGATGCACATGCATCATAATTCGGGTTGCTTCCTGCCGGCTCTTTGCAAAAAACCGCTCCAGGATATGCACGACGAACTCCATCGGCGTGTAGTCGTCGTTCAGCATCAGAACCTTGTACATCGACGGCTTTTTCGTCTTAGGCTTGGCCTTGACGACGACGCCTGTCCCCGGTCCCTCTTCGCCACGTTTTCCGTTGTCGCTCATATCGACCCAGGCCGATCGTGTTGCTCACCACCCAATGATATTGGCTTTCCGAGGGTGCAGAAAACCATTTTTCTCAGTCGTGACCTATGCGCGGTTGGCGGCCGCATCGCTACTCCCGACGATAGGGGCGGCGCAGCAGCCGGTCGGTCGTCTCATCGATCGACGCGCCATGATGCAACACGGCGTCGACTGCAGCGCAGATGGGCATTTCCACATCAGCTCGTGCCGCCAATTTGACAATCGCGGCTGCTGTTGCCACGCCTTCGACCGTGCGGCGAGCCGCCAACAAGGTTTCGAGATTTTCGCCGCGGCCAAGGGCAAGGCCCAAGGCATGATTGCGAGATTGCTCCCCGGTACAGGTGAGCACCATATCGCCAAGACCAGAAAGGCCGCGAAATGTCTCGGCCTCGGCCCCGAGGGCAACCCCCAGCCGAACCATCTCGGCCAGGCCGCGAGTGATTAGTGCCGCCCGCGCGTTATCGCCAAGGCCGCGTCCGACGACAATCCCGCAGGCGATTGCCAGGACGTTCTTGACCGCACCACCGATTTCGACACCCGTGCAATCCCGAGACAGATAGGGTCTGAACCGATTGCTGGCGAGCGCCGCCATGAAGCGCTCGGCAAGCGACAGATCGGCGCTGGCAATCGTGACCGCGGTTGGCAGGTCGCGGGCGACCTCGCTGGCGAAACTCGGCCCCGACAAAACGGCAAATGGGGCTTCCGGCAGCATCTGCACACCAACTTGCGACATCATTGCGAGGGATCCGATTTCGATCCCCTTCGAGCAATGCAGCAGCGGAAGTCGATGCGGCATCCGCCAACGCAATCGTTCGAGCACGGTGCGGAGAGATTGAGCCGGTACTGCGAGCAGAGCGGCATCGGCCGCCTCAACAGCGATCGCGATATCGCCGGTGGCGGTGATCGACGGATCAAGCCTGATGCCGGGCAGGTAATGCGGGTTCTCACCCCGGTCATTGATCGCGGTGACAATCTCGGGGTCGCGCGTCCAGAGAACCGCGCCCATGCCAGAACGCTGGGCGGCCATCGCGAGCGCCGTTCCCCAAGCGCCAGCACCAATGACCGCAAGCCGCCTCATCCGATCACGCCTTGACGCCGGCGCCGAGACGACGCGGAGCCGCGGCATCAAGCGGCCAGCGCGGCCGAGGTGCTGCGGCAAGATCGTCGACGAGCCCGAGCCGGTGTCGCTCTATCCCGGCCCAGGCCACCATGGCCGCGTTGTCGGTACAAAGTGCCGGCGGCGGTGCCAAGAAATCGAGACCAGCAGCGTCCGCAAGATCGGCGAGGCGCTGCCGCAGGCGAGCGTTCGCCGCGACGCCGCCAGCGGCGACCAGGGTTGTTCCTTGCGGGCAATTGCCGCGAAACCAGGCAATTGCGTTAGAAGTGCGATCGCATAGCGCGTCGCAAATCGCCATTTCGACGGCAGCCGCGATATCGGCCTGGTCCTGCGGGCCGAGTGGGGCGTGTTCGAGAGTGATTCGCCGCAGCGCGGTTTTGAGCCCGGAAAACGAAAAATCGCAGCCCGGCCGGCCGAGGAGCGGCCGCGGCAGGACGAAACGCTGCGTATCCCCTCGGTTTGCCGCGCGTTCGATCGCCGGCCCGCCCGGATAATCGAGGCCGATCAGTTTGGCGGTCTTGTCAAAAGCTTCGCCGGCGGCATCATCGAGCGTGGTCCCCAGGCGGGTAAAGCGCCCGACCCCAAGGCAGGCGAGAAGCTGACAATGCCCTCCCGAGACGAGCAATAACAAATACGGGAAATTCACCGGGGCGATCAGCCTGACGCTCAAAGCATGAGCTTCCAGATGATTGATCGCGATAAACGGCTTGCCCGCAGCCCAGGCGATGCCCTTTGCCATCATCGTGCCGACGATCAATCCGCCGATCAGCCCCGGCCCGGCCGCAGCCGCTACGGCATCAATTTCGGCCAAGGGAGTTCCCGCATTGTCAAGGGCGCGCCGGAGCAGCGGCTCGAGATGATCGAGGTGTGCCCGAGCTGCAATCTCGGGCACGACTCCACCAAAGGCTGCGTGCTCAGAAAGCTGTGAACGGACCAGGTTCGACCGGATGCGCACCGCGGGGGTCGCATCCTCCACGACCGCCGCCGCAGTTTCGTCGCAGCTCGTCTCGATGCCCAGTACGATCATCGCCAATAACGATTGGCGGCGGGTGGACGTTCACTTGGGCGTTCAGCCCGGGGTCATCCAGGCTGCGCCACCTCGTAGGTCTTCAGGGTTTTATCCGTCGCCGCATCGATTTCGAGCAGCTTGACCGCGTAGCCCCATAGCACCGAGGCGTGCCGCAGCACAGCGCGGCAGCTTTTTTCCGCCAACAGCACGCCATCGTGCACGTAATGGGCAAGGACAAGGCAGCGATCCCCGCGCAGATCGACATCGACGACCTGTATATCGGGTTCTCGGCGCGAGAGATCGTATTGGCGCGACAACGCGCTGCGAATCCTGCGATAGCCGATGTCGTCGTGGATCGCCTCGACCTTGAGCGCCGGCTTGCTGCTGTCGTCCGACACCGCGAACATCCGGAACTTTCGGATGATGGCCGGGCTCAGATATTGCAGGATGAAGCTCTCGTCGCGGTAGTTGGCCCAAGCATGACGCAGAACGCCATAGGCGTTGCCGCCACCGGCTATGTCGGGGAACCAGGTTTTGTCTTCGTCGGTCGGGTCCTGGCAGATGCGCTGAATATCCGACATCATCGCAAACCCGAGCGCATACGGATTTATCCCGCTGAATCGCGGATCGTCGAAATCCGGCTGGAAGATTACACTCGAATGCGAGTGCAGGAATTCGAGCATCGACCCTTCGGTGATCAGCCCTTTGTCGTGCAGTCGCCGCATGATTTCGTAATGAACGAAGGTCGCACAACCTTCGTTCATCATCTGGGTCTGTTTTTGCGGGTAGAAATACTGGGCGACGAGCCGCACGATCCGGATTAGCTCACGCTGCCAATCCTCAAGTCGCGGCGCCCGCTTTTCGATCAGGTAAAGCAGGTTTTCCTCGGGAAGACCGAGTTCGCGCTTGATCTCCTGCAGCCGCGCTTCCGCCGCGTCGAGATCTTCCTTGCCCTTGCCGGCGCCGGGGACGGTCCGCCACAGATCGTTGTACGTTGCCTCCGCATGGGCCTGCCACTCCTCGGCCCGCCGCTGTTCCTCGGCGAGATTGGGCTTGCCGCGATGGGCATATCGATTGACGCCGTGATCCTTGAGGGCATGCGCGGCGTCGAGAACGCGCTCTACGGCATCGATCCCGTGCCGCTCTTCGCATTTCGCAACGTAGTCACGCGCAAAGCTCAGATAATCGAGCATCCCGTGGGCGTCGGTCCATTGCCTGAACAAATAGTTGTTCTTGAAAAAATGGTTGTGGCCAAACGCGGCATGCGCCATTACCAAGGTCTGCATGGTCATGGAGTTTTCCTCCATGATATAGCAGATGCAGGGGTTCGAATTGATCACAATTTCATAAGCGAGACCTTGCAACCCCTTGCGGTATAAGGTCTCGTGGAAGGCGAAGCGCTTGCCAAAGCTCCAATGCCGATACATCAGCGGCAAGCCGACCGACGCATAGGCATCGAGCATCTGCTCCGAGGTGATCACTTCGACCTGTACCGGATAGACATCGAGCCCGAGTTCGTCGAGTGCGATCCTCTCGATGGCGTCATAGGTCTGACGCAACGAGGCGTAGTCCCAATTTGGCCCGCTAAACAGCGGCGCCGAAGCTTCGAGCCGCGCGATCGGCGCAGAGAGTTTGTCAGGCACGAACTCCCCCTTTCGCAAACAGTTCGTGAAACACCGAGAATATCTGGGACGGATCACCAACCCGGCGCATCGCAAAATGGGGATGTGCCGGAGCGACCTCGCTATAGGCGCGCCATAGATCGCTATCGCGGGCGAGACCGGTCAGGCTTCCACCCATCCCGTCGCCGACCTCGACATAGGCGAAATATTGGCAAATCGGCAATACTTCGCCGCCCAGGAGGGACACGCAGCGACCGCTGTCGGCACCATAATTGTCGCCGTCAGAGGCCTGCGCCGCGTATATGTTCCAGCGATCCGTCGGATAACGTGCCCGCGCCACTTCGAGCATTTTTTCGAGCGCTGTCGAGACTACCGTGCCGCCGGTTTCGCGACTGTAGAAGAAGGTCTCTTCGTCGACCTCCTCCGCGGTGCTCGTATGACGAATAAAGACCACATCGACATGGCGATAGCGGCGGATCAGGAAAACGTGCAGCAGCATGAAGAACCGCTTTGCGAGGTCCTTCATCGCTTCGGTCATCGATCCGGACACGTCCATCAAACAGAACATGACCGCTTCGGTATTAGGCCGCGGTACGCGCTCGAAACGATTATAGCGGACATCGAGCGGGTCGATATAGGGAATGATCTTGCTGCGAAACTCGGCACGGTCGAGTTCGAGAGCAAGTTTCTTGACTTCGTCCTCGTCGCCGCGTTGGCGCGCCTCCTCGATGTCCTCGCGCAGGGCCTCGAGTTCCCATTGCTTGGGCCGCCGCAGCGAAATGCGCCGCGCCATGCTGTTGCGCATCGTCCGCCGCACGCTGAGGTTCGATGGCGAGCCGGTGACGGTGTACCCCGCCCGCTGCAAATCGAAGGCGAAGGTCTCCCGCAAGCTCTTTTTGACGAGGTCGGGTAATTCGAGATCCTCGAAAAACATGTCGAGGAACTCGTCTTTGGACAGCGTGAATTCGAACGCGTCCTCGCCCGAACCGTCAGGGCTGCCTTCCGAACCGCCGCGTCCCCCGCCACCGGTCGGACGCGGGATTTCATCGCCGCGAAGGTATTCCTTGTTGCCCGGCACCACATGCTCGGCCCGGCCAGTGCGCCGGCTATGGTGAAATACAGGCTCGACGATGCCGCGCGTCGGGATCGCCACTTTTTCGCCATGCTCGACGTCGGCGACCTTGCGCTTGCGCAACGCGTTCTGCACCGCCGATTTGACCTCGGCACGAGCCCGCGCCAAAAAGCGCTGCCGATTGCTGAGGCTCTTTCCTTTCGGGTTCGGCCGGCGGTCGACAATGTTCATCATCTTGCCTCCACAGCGGGCGCGATTCTGAAGCCTAACCGGCCTTGTTCACACGCATGTACCATTCAACGAGCCGCCGGACCTGACGCTCGGTGTAGCCGCGCGCGACCATTCTCTCAAGAAAGTCGGCGTGCTTCTTCTCGGTCTCGCTATCCTTCTTTGAGCCAAAGCTGATAACCGGCAACAGATCCTCGACCTGCGAGAACATGCGCCGTTCGATGACCTCGCGCAACTTCTCGTACGACGTCCAGGCCGGGTTGCGCCCCGAATTATTGGCGCGCGCCCGCAGCGCAAATTTGACGACCTCGTTGCGGAAGTCCTTGGGATTGGCAATCCCGGCCGGCTTCTCGATTTTTGACAGCTCTTGGTTCAACAGCTCGCGGTTCATCAGCTGACCGGTATCGGGATCTTTGTAGTCCTGATCCTCGATCCACGCGTCGGCATAGGCAACGTAGCGGTCGAACAGGTTCTGTCCGTAGTCAGAATACGATTCCAGATAAGCTTTCTGGATTTCATGACCGATAAATTCGGCGTAACGCGGCGCGAGTTCGGCCTTGATGAAATTCAGGTATTTCTTCTCGACATCGTCCGGAAACTGCTCGCGCCAGATCGCTTGCTCGAGCACGTACATCAGGTGCACCGGGTCGGCCGCCACTTCCTGAGTGTCGAAATTGAAGGTGCTCGACAATACCTTGAAGGCGAACCGCGTCGAGATCCCATCCATACCCTCGTCAACGCCCGCCGCGTCGCGGTACTCCTGGCCGGATTTCGCGCGTGGATCGGTGTCCTTTAAGCTTTCGCCATCATAGACCCGCATCTTTGAGTACAGATTCGAGTTCTCGTGCGGCTTCAACCGCGACAGCACGCTGAACCGCGCCAGAATGTCCAGTGTCGATGGAGCGCAGGCCGCGTTTGCCAGCTCACTATTCTGCAGAAGCTTTTCATAGATCTTGCGCTCTTCGGTAGCGCGCAAGCAGTATGGAACTTTGATGACGGATATCCGGTCGATAAAGGCTTCGTTGTTCTTATTGTTCTTGAAACTCTGCCATTCGGCCTCATTCGAGTGTGCCAGCACGATCCCCTGATAGGGGATGCCGCCGATGTTTTCCGACCCGACATAGTTTCCTTCTTGGGTCGAGGTCAGCAGCGGATGCAGCATCTTGATCGGAGCCTTGAACATCTCGACGAATTCGAGCAGCCCCTGGGTCGTGCGGTTTAGCCCGCCCGAATAGGAGTACGCGTCGGGATCGTTCTGGCTGAAGAATTCGAGCTTGCGGATATCGACCTTGCCGACCAGGCTCGATACGTCCTGGTTGTTCTCGTCGCCAGGCTCGGTCTTCGAGATGCAAATCTGCTTAAGCCGCGAAGGCTGCATGCGGACGACGGTGAATTTGGTGATGTCGCCACCAAATTCTTCCAGCCGCTTGACCGCCCAGGGTGACAATGTGCCGGTCAGCCGCCGCTGCGGAATCCCATAACGCCGCTCCAATTCGGACCCGAAGGTCACCGGGTCGAAGAGGCCCAGCGGACTTTCGAAGACCGGGCTGATTTCTTTGCCGGCCTTCAGCACGTAGACCGGCTCCTTTTCCATCAGCTGCTTCAAACGCTCGGCCAATGACGATTTGCCGCCGCCGACAGGACCTAGCAGATAGAGGATCTGCTTGCGTTCCTCGAGGCCCTGTGCCGCATGCCGGAAGAAGCCGACGATCCGCTCGATCGTCTCTTCCATCCCGAAGAAGTCCGAGAACTCGGGATAGACCTTGATCGTGCGATTCATAAAGATGCGGCCGAGGCGCCCGTCCTGGCTCGTATCGATCATCGTCGGCTCGCCGATCGCCTTCAGCATGCGCTCGGCCGCGCCGGCGTAGAAGGATGGATCATCCGAGCATTTCCCGAGGTAGTCCTCAAGCGACAGCTCAATTTCTCGCCGATTGTCGTACAACCGTGAATACAGATCGAAAATCCCGTCGTCGAATCTCATCTCTCACCTCGACCGAGGCCAGCGCTCAACCCAGCCGCTCTACAGCTTCGCAACTGAGTAACGCTGCGCGACGAAAAACATTGCCGAAATCTTGCTGCCCGCAACCGCGGTTCGGCACTCGCGATCGCTCGTAACCTTCGCGGCCTTCATCGGCGAGCCGCCAAGCCCTCTTGGCAGATTGCCGTCACTATCGCGCCCATCCCCAACGACGCCGCAGGAGCAATCAGTATGCCAAGGGTTTGTGGCAACACTGCGGACCCCGGGTTTCCTCTGCGGTGATCGACGATTCGCCCCATGAAGGCACCCTTCTTATGCGATTCTGTGTGGGATTTGCACAACATGTTGTGGTCGCCTTCCCAATCCTTATCAGGATATATTGGCGATGAGGAAATCCCAATAAAAATGTAGGTTAACCTAGCGGAATGTCAGCCCCAACTTCGTGTGGCCGCGATGGTTGCCTCGAGAACCATTTGACACAACCGCGGCGTTCTGCCGCATCCCCGGGCAGATTTGTGAACCGACATCAGCCCGCGGCAAGCCGAGCGGCGGCCCGATTTGTCATCTATCTTGCTGCTCAGATTTCGATCGGCCTTTGCGGATCGGTGTGGAGGAGGATGCACTGCTTTGACCTCGGCCGAGCCGCCGCACTCCTGGAGCCAGCCTTTATGCCTCACCTAGAGATCGGCTGGCGTTGGTATCAAAACGATGCAAATCGTTTGTCCCCACACGTGTCGGTCAGCCGCTGAGCGTATCGCCGCTGTCTCCGCACAATTTTTAGCCACTTTCCTCTGTTATAGTGGGCAATTTCGACGCGGCGACCGAGCCCGTCCTCGGCCCTCGCTATCGGTTGTGCAGAAGCTCCACAAGCACCGCTTACCGATCCGCGCAGAGGTACTCAATCACGCGGAAGTGCAGTACATCCGCTGGCGGGGTTCACTCCAGACCGGCGCCCAAACGGTAATTCGCTTCCGTCTTTGCCCGCACTTCTTCGGGGCCAACGCCTGGCGCCAGTTCGCTCAACGTCATCCCGCTGCGGTCGATCGTGAAGACACCGAGATCGGTGATGACCGTATCGACCACGCCTTGACCGGTCAGTGGCAGCGTGCAGCGATGCAACAGCTTGGGCTCGTTGCGAGCGGTGTGCTCCATCAGCACAATGACGCGCTTGACCCCGGCCACGAGGTCCATCGCTCCGCCCATTCCTTTAACCATGCGACCGGGGATCATCCAATTGGCGAGATCTCCGGTCTCGGATACCTGCATCGCCCCGAGGATCGAGAGGTCGATATGACCGCCGCGGATCATGCCAAATGACTGCGCGCTATCGAAATAGCTCGTGGTTGGTAGTTCTGTGATCGTCTGCTTGCCGGCATTGTTCAGATCGGGGTCCTCTTCGCCCTCGTATGGGAATGGTCCCATACCGAGCATGCCGTTCTCGCTTTGCAGCTGAACCGTGATCCCGGGCGGGATAAAGTTGGAAACAAGGGTCGGTATACCAATGCCGAGATTGACGTAGAATCCATCCCTCAGCTCGGCGGCGGCGCGGCGGGCCATTTCGTCGCGTGACCAGGGCATGTGGCGGCTCCTCCGACTAGGCCCCGCGCTTGCGCACGGTGCGCTGCTCGATGCGCTTTTCAAACGATGTGGGGTGCACGATCCGCTGGACGAAGATGCCGGGCGTATGGATGTGGTCAGGGTCAATCTCGCCCGGTTCGACAAGGTGCTCGACCTCGGCAACCGTAACCCGTCCTGCCGTTGCCATGATCGGATTGAAATTTCGAGCGGTCTTGCGATAGACGAGGTTGCCCTCGCGATCGCCTTTCCAGGCGTGGACAATCGCGAGATCGGCGACGAGACCGCGCTCCATGATGTAGGTCTCGCCGTCGAATGAGCGGGTTTCCTTCCCCTCGGCAATGAGCGTCCCAACCCCCGTCCTCGTGAAAAACGCCGGGATTCCGGCACCACCCGCGCGGATTCTCTCGGCCAAAGTTCCTTGCGGATTGAACTCGAGCTCGAGTTCACCCTTCAAATATAGATCAGCAAACATTTTGTTTTCGCCAACGTAAGATGAGATCATCTTGCGTATTTGCCCACTTTCGAGCAGCACACCGAGACCGACGCCGTCGATACCGGCATTATTGGATATGACCGTCAGGCTCTCTACGCGCGACTGGCGGATGGCCGCGATCAGGTGTTCCGGTATCCCGCACAAGCCAAAGCCGCCGGCCATGATCATCATGCCGTCGTGCAAGAGGCCAGCCAAGGCGGCATTGGCGTCCGGGAAGACCTTGTTCATTCGATGCTCCTGCCCAGCTGCAGCGATTATATAGGCTGAATCGATGGTTGATGTCCGTTGCTAAATAGCAATCGGCGCCATCGGCAATTGCAAATCTGCGCGGTCGCATATGGCTGGTCACGCCACCCTCTGCCGTGCTCACCAGGTATCAGTACCGCTCGACAAGACGAGAAACGGATTCTCCTTGCCAGCGCTCAACCGATTAGTTCGCCAGCTCGGATATGTAAATGAAAAGACGAGCCCGTAGGAACATTTGTTACAACGGAGTAGATGGCGAACGCTTCTTTACCCGACGCTCCGGAGACCTGTTTACGATTGTAAGAGTATTGATTTTCTTTGGGAATTCGCTGGCTTCAAAATGGTTGGCTGATTAAGAACGACGGTTGGGGAACCGTGCCGATGTTCGTGCCATGCCGGCAATGTCCGCTCAGGGCCAAGCCACTGTTCCGGCCGTTCTCGGAGGCCGAGCTCGCATTTGTTTCTGAATTGAAGACAGATCATATTGTTGTGGCACCACGGATCGATATCATCGAGGCAGATGAGGTCGGGGGGCCGGCTTACACGCTGTTTGAGGGCTGGGCCGTACGCTACCATCGCCTGCCATAAGGCGCTCGCCAGATCCTTGATATCGTGCTTCCCGGTGACATGATCGGGCTTGCGTCGGCGCTGTTGGGGACGGTGCGACATTCGGTTCAAGCCTTGACCCCGGCGACGCTCTGTGTCTTGTCGGGTCATTCTGTTACCGAGTTGTTTACCAATCACCCCGCCTTCGCCTTGAATATCCTGCAAACGCGGGTCGAGGAGGAACAGCGCGCGGATGTACGCTTGTCGCTGTTGGGGCGCAGCAACGCCGAGCAGAGGATCGGTTATTTGATGCTCGAGACGTTCGATCGGTTGCGCCAGCGCGGTATGGTCAATGGTGGGTCCACCTGCCCGTTCCCGTTGTCACGCCGGGACATCGCCGATGCTACCGGAATGTCTCGCGTTCACGTTGCGCGGACACTCGAGCGGCTGCGCGACCAAGGGATCGCGATTATTCAGGACGGGGTGCTGGTGCTGCTCGACCGAGCCCGACTTACCGCTCTGACGCGCTATGTGCCGCTCCGGGTTGCGGTTGGGCGGCGGGCTCTCGTCTGAGCTTTTCACAATCCTGGTATCCGCAGGCCGCGGCTGGGGCCACCGGCGGGCCTTGCCGCGATTAAGGCAAGGCTGGTCCGTCGTCACCGAAACGAGAATTTTCTTGCATCGCCAACGGGCCGGGATGACATTTGAAACCGAGGCTGGGGTGCCGGAGGTCCGCACATATGCGCGGCGAGCCGGCTGAGATTAGACCCAATGAACCTGGTCGGGCGCGCCCGGCGAAGGGAGTCCGATATTACGTCGTTAATCAATACACCCAATGCACCGCTGTTCCGGCCCAGAACCGTCGTTATCGGTGCCGGGGTCATGGGTTTGTCGATTGCCTGGCGGCTGGCGCAAGCGGGCTGTGCGGTCACTGTTTACGATCGCGGCGAGGCCGGTCATGGCGCCAGCTGGGCCGCTGCGGGGATGCTGGCTGCCGCAGTCGAGACGGAGCCTGGCGAGGAGACTCTGCTCGGGCTGACGCTTGAGAGCCAGCGCCAGTGGCCGGATTTCGCGCGCGAACTCAGAGCCGCGACCGGCATGTCGGTCGGGTACCGCGATGAGGGTACGATCGTCGTCGCTCTTAACCGTGACGACGCCGAGCAGCTGCGCTTCACCTATGATTTTCAGAAGCGGCTCGGTCTCGATATCGAATGGCTGTCCGGTGCTGCGGCACGACAGCGCGAGCCGCATCTTCGGCCCGGCATCCCCGGCGCCGTGCTGAGCCCGAACGATCATCAGGTCGAAAATCGCGCACTCGCTGCTGCACTTGCCGCCGCGGCCAAGCAGGCCGGCGCGATCATCCATGAGCATTGCCCGGTCCGCGAAATCGAAACGACCGGCGACCGGGTTCGCGGCATCGTCACGGCGGATAGCCGCGTGCCAGCTGACATTGTCGTCTTGGCTGCCGGTGCCTGGTCTCGCGATATCGGCGGGATCCCGGCTGCCTATGTACCGCCCGTTCGTCCGATCAAGGGACAAATGCTGGCGCTGCGTATGGATCCGGCGGTGCCGCTGTTGCGGCATGTTATCTGGCTGCCACGCGGTTATTTGGTGCCGCGGCTCGATGGCAGGCTCGTTATCGGTGCGACGGTTGAGGAGCGCGGCTTTGACGACAGCGTGACCGCGGGCGGGTTGCTCGCCTTGATCGAGGGTGCCTGGCGCGCGGTGCCGGCAATCGAGGAATTACCGGTCGTCGAAACCTGGGTCGGCTTTCGTCCCGGCTCGCGGGATGACGCACCAATGCTGGGGCCAAGCGAGATCGAGGGCTTGGTCGTAGCTACCGGCCATCACCGTAATGGTATCCTGTTGACCCCGGTGACCGCTCAATCAATCAGCCGCTATATCCTCACTGGGAAGTTGGCCGAAAACCTGCGCCCGTTCTCACCGGAGCGCTTCGCAATGCCGTCGGCGGCCGCTCTGGCGCTCACAGGGGCGGCGCAATGATCCGGCTGCGGATCAATGGCGTCGAGGACGAGGTCGCAGTCGCGACCGTGGCCGAGCTGCTCGCAGCGCGCGGCATCGACCCAAACGCGCGATTTCTCGCCATTGCCATCAATGGAGCCGTTTTGCGCCGGCGCGAGTGGCTAGCGCATCGCCTGTCGCCGGGTGATGATGTCGAAATTGTTCGCCCATTCTCTGGGGGCTGAGGCCCATCCATCAGGAACCAGCTATGACCGACCCGTTGACGATTGCAGGCACAACGCTTTCTTCTCGGCTTTTCGTCGGCACTGCCGGCTACCCTAACCAGCAGGTGCTGCTTGATTGTCTCGAAACGAGCGGCGCCGAATTGGTTACTGTCTCGATCCGCCGCATCAGTCTTGAAGGCTATGCTGAAAGCCTGGTTGATCTACTCGGCGGC
Source organism: Alphaproteobacteria bacterium (assembly GCA_019238055.1). Classification (GTDB taxonomy): domain Bacteria; phylum Pseudomonadota; class Alphaproteobacteria; order ATCC43930; family CGMCC-115725; genus AP-15. The sequence goes on along the minus strand of JAFAOB010000359.1, from coordinate 5,056 downwards.
CGCTATCGGCTGCTGCCGAATACCGCAGGGTGCGTCACCGCGCGCGACGCGATCCTGACGGCAGAACTGGCGCGCGAGGCGCTCGACACGAATTGGGTCAAACTCGAGCTGATCGGCGACCGCGAGACGCTGTATCCCGATGTCGAGCAGCTCGTCCATGCCGCCGACGAGTTGGTGCGTAGCGGCTTTATCGTGCTTCCCTACTGCAACGAGGATCCGGTTGCCTGTCAGAAGCTTGCGGATGTCGGCTGCGCCGCCGTAATGCCGCTTGGTTCGCTGATCGGCTCAGGTGGCGGCATTGCTAATCCCGCGGCGATTGAGCTCATTTGCTCGCGCAGCCCGGTGCCGGTCGTACTCGACGCCGGCATCGGCACCGCATCGGATGCTGCTCTTGCAATGGAGCTCGGCTGCGACGCGGTACTGGTCAACACCGCGATCGCCAAATCGCATGATCCCCGGCGGATGGCGGCAGCAATGCGCGCCGGCGTCGAGGCGGGTCGCCTTGCGCGGCTTGCCGGACGCATTCCAAGGCGCCACTTCGCCGAGCCTTCGAGTCCGCAACTGGGGCTGATCGGGACCTGACCATGTCGCAGCACGGAGCAGCACGTCTGGCGGCCGCTTAGCCAACGATCCTAAAGCAGCCGCGAGGCTCTGACGGGCGGTAATTTTCGACCGGGCCGAGCGACGCTCGTTCCCATGCTGCTGCCGTCTCGTTTTCCCGAACGCCCTGCATCGGTTTTCGCCCGCCCCAAAACCAAAAATCGGCGCGTTTGCTGTTCCCGGTGGCTTTGTTGGTCGGTAGGGTGCCTGAATTGGGCTCGACATAACGGTGATAGGGAGAAGGGCGGTGGCGGAGATTGGCGTGAGTGCCCCTGGACCGGGCGAGATGATGGGCAATGCCGGTCTCGGCATGCTGGCCGGCATCAGGGTTGTCGAGGTCGCCGATGAACGGGCCGAATATACCGGGCTGCTGCTCGCCGGACTCGGCGCCGAGGTCATCAAAGTCGAGCCGCCGGAGGGCAACCCGACACGCCGGATCGGGCCTTTCCTCAAGGACGAGCCGGGCCTGGAGCGCTCGCTGTTCTTCTGGAACTATAATCGGAACAAAAAATCCCTCATGCTGGATTTGCGCGAGCCGTCGGCTTGCGAACGCTTGCTGCATCTGCTCGACGGTGCCGACGTGCTCCTCGATGCGAGCTGCGGCGAGCTGAACGCTGCCCTCGGGCTTGAGCGCGCTGCGCTCAGTTCCCGTTTCCCGCAGCTGGTCACCGCACGGATGACGCCCTTTGGTGACGATGGTCCGTGGCGGGACTTAAAGGCTTCGGATCTGATTCATCTTGCTCTTGGCGGCGTGATGATGAATTGCGGTTACGACCCGGATCCGAACCTCGAATACGATACGCCGCCAATCGCTCCGCAGGTTTGGCACGCCTACCACATTGCCGGTGAGCAGTTGGCAACCGGGATCATCGCCGCGCTGATCCATCGGCATCGCAGCGGCGAAGGGCAGGATATCTCGCTCGCCGTGCACGAGGCAGTGTCGAAGAACCCCGAGCAGGACATTATGTATTGGGTCATGCGCCGGGTGCCGCTGTGGCGGCTGACCAACCGGCATGCCGCGGAAACCCCGAACCACTCCCCCGGGATATGTCATACCAAGGACGGGCGCTGGTTCATCACTCATGGCATGGGTGCGCGCGACCTGAAAAACCTGGTCCCGCTGTTGTCGAAATACGGGATGCAGGCCGATCTGCAGCCGCCGCCGCCTGATGCCGATCTGCGGGCGCGCCAAGTGCCCGGTACCGCCACCAGCGATGCGGCGCGGGCGCATATGCTCGATATCGTGCAGCGCTTTACCCGGGCCTGGACCTATGCCGACATGCCCTGGCGTGAGGCTCAGGACGCAGGCTTGCTGTGGGCGCCGCTACGCAAGCCGCACGAAAACGCGCTTGATGAGCATTGGCTCGCGCGCAAGACCTTTGCCGACCTGCCGCACCCCGAGCAAGGCCGCAGCTATCGCTATCCGGCCAGCAAATGGCTCAGCAACAAAACCAGTTGGCAGGTCGGACGGCGCGCACCATTGCTTGGCGAAGACACAGCGCAAATCCTTAGTGAGGCGGACCGGCGGCCTTGCGTGCCCGCGACGCCGCGCGCCATTCCAAACCCGCGTCTCTCGGCATTGCACAACAAGCCGTTCCCGCTGCAGGGCGTCAGGATCCTCGACTTTGCCTGGTTTCTCGCCTCGGCCGGCGGGACCCGATTCTTGGCGGCAATGGGGGCGGAAAGCCTCAAAGTCGAATGGAAAGACAACCCGGACACCCGGCTCGCGGCAATGGCGCCGGTTGGCGGCCGGGCCGCGCGCGACGCCGCCACCGGCCCTTTGCCAGGAGTCAGAGATCCGGACATGGGCGGCCAATTCAACAACAAGAATGCCGGCAAGCGCGGCATATCCTTGAATATTCGCCACCCGAAAGGATTGCAGATCGCCAAAGATCTGGTGCGCATCTGCGATGTCGTGGCCGAGGGGTTCTCGCCGGGTGTGTTGCAGCGCTTGGGTCTCGGCTACGAGGTCATAAAGAGCATTCGGCCCGACATCATCTATATCCAGCAATCCGGCATGGGAGCGCACGGGACCTATGGCCGGATGCGTACCGTGGGGCCGGTAGCCGCCGCCTTTGGCGGGCAGGGCGACATGTCTGGCCTGCCCGAACCAGCGATGCCGGTCGGCTGGGGTTATTCCTATCTCGACTGGATGGGTGCCTACGGCTATGCGCTGGCCTTGCTCGGAGCGCTCTATCATCGCGAGCGCACCGGCGAGGGCCAATGGATCGACGCCTCGCAATGCGAGTCGGGGATCTTTTTGACGGGCGCCACGATCCTCGACTTGTCGGCCAATGGCCGCGAATGGCGGCGTTACGGCAATCGCTCGCCTTATAAGCCGGCCGCCCCGCACGGGGCTTACCGCTGCGCCGGCAAGGATTGCTGGATCGCGATTGCCTGCTTTACCGATAGCGAATGGCGCGCGCTCGCTGAGGTCGCGGGGCAGCGCGGGTGGCTCGCCGATCCCCGTTTCGAGACCTTGGAGCACCGCCTGCAATATCAGGACGCGCTCGATGCGGCGGTCGAGACTTGGACGCGCACCCAGGATCGCTACGACTGCATGATGAAATTGCAGCGTGCTGGGGTCCCTGCCGGCGTGTGTCAGAACGCCGAGGATCGCTGCGACACCGACCCGCAGCTCCGCCATCTCAAATGGCTGACCGAGGTTACCGGCACCAAGATCGGGACTTGGCCCATCTACGAACTGCCGATGAAGTTCAGCGCGACACCCGCCTATGTCGGCGGTCCGACCAATCGCGGCGCACCGTGCTATGGCGAGGACAATATATGGGTATTGACCGAGTTGCTCGGGCGCTCGCCAAGCGAGGTTGAGCAGCTCGCCGAAGAAGGTGTGATCTGATCTGGCCCAGTCCCGTGGCGCGCTGATCAGCCGGGCACCGGCGCTTCGGGGTGAAGAAGCCCGGCTTGGCGCAAGTCGGCCCACAGCGCCGCCGGAATCGGATGGCGCAGCAATTCGAGATTGGCCGCAAATTCCGCGACATTGCGCGGCCCGGGGATGATTGCCGCGACGGCCGGATGGGCGAGCGGGAATTGCAACGCCGCCGCGACAAGCGGGACATTATGACTGTCGCAAACCGTTCGGAGCGCCTGCACCCGGGCAACGACGTCCGGCGGCGCGGCCTTATAGTTCCAGCTGTCGCGGCCCGCCAATACCCCGGAGTTCAACGGCCCGCCAACGACGATTGACACGCCCGCCGGACCGCATTTCGGCAGCAAATCGTCGAGCGGCGCCTGTTCGAGCAATGTATAGCGGCCGGCGAGCAGGAAAGCATCCCAGGCACCCCATTCGAGCGCTTCGAGCAATACCTCGCACTCATTGACCCCGATCCCGATGGCCTTGACGATTCCTGCCGATCGCAAACGGTCCAACGCGCGATAGCCGCTTTCGCGCAAGGTGCGCATCAGCCCCGGATGAGCCTCGCGCCCGTGTGTCCTCGCCCCGATATCGTGGACAAAAAGGATATCGATCCGCGTCAGGCCGAGGCGCTGCAGGCTGTCCTCGAACGAGCGCATGATGCCGTCATAGGAATAATCGTAGACGGGGTCGAACGGCATCGGACGATTGTCGGGTTGCGTCGACGCGGGGCGCGGTCGCAGCAGCCGTCCGACTTTGGTCGACAATACCCAATCGTCGCGCGGAACGTCGCGCATCGCGTCGCCAACACAGCGCTCCGATCGTCCGAAGCCGTAAAAGGGTGCCGTGTCGATATAGCGCACCCCGGCCGCCCAGGCGGCGCGCACAATAGCTTCCGCCTCCTCGCGACTGACCGCGACTCGGGTTCCGCCAAGAGTGGCGCAACCAAGACCAAGGGTGGTTACTTCGAGCGGGGTGCGCCCGATCCGACGTGTCTCAAACTGTGCCATCGCTCGCGGTTCTCCAATCGAGTGCTTTTGGCAAAGCCTAAGAGACACCTAGGCGCGAAGCCTTGACCCAGGTCAAGCTTGCCCTTTGCCCTCATCACCAATCAGACCGCGATCGGATATCAGGGCGCAGTCAGGCGATAGACCCGCGCCGCGGTGCCGCTGCAGAGCGCCTTCTTCTCGGACGCCGACGCACCAGCCGTTATCCGCTTGAACGCGTTCCACAGTTCGGTGTAGCCGCCCGATTGCTTATCGGGTGGAAAATTGCTCTCGAACATACAGCGGTCGACGCCAAAGGCTTCGATGCAGGGCTCGATGTATTGGCGCCACGCGGCCGCGAGCTCTTCGGAGGAGGGCGGTATGTCGCGTTCGTGGAAGTTGAAGCCGAATGACGTCATGCCGATGCCGCCGAGCTTGACCTGAACATTCGGGCATTTGGCCAATTCGCCGATGTCCCTTTTCCAGCTGGCGAGGATCTCCTGGCGATGGCCGGTGTAGGGCCCGACGCCGAGCACCCCGCCGACATGATTGAGGATGATTGTGGTTTCGGGAAAAGCGCGGGCGAGATCGATCG
>JAFAOB010000224.1 GCA_019238055.1 Alphaproteobacteria bacterium | reverse complement strand
CATCGAGACAGCAATACAGCGCCGTGATATCGACCGCCATTGAGGGGGCTCCCTGGACCCGGGTTTGACGCTCAGCCTTCGCAAGCCGATGCTGTCAAAGCCTTGGTTCTTTGGGAATCCCCTCAACCCTTATCCGTAGTTCGGGTTTGATAGGGACCCGATCAGCGAACTCCATCAGGGCCAGCGGTCAGATGCACCGCACGAAGGGCCGGACATATGACTGCACCTGACCATTTCGCAGAAACTCTGCTCGACATCTTCGCAGGCGGGGGTCGTCCACATATGAGTTTATGCACCTCTCGCTGATGCCCTCGTGCGTCGACGACTGGCAGATCGCTCCATTGGCTCCCGCTCGACAAAGAACATGCGCGCCAGCCTGGCTTCGCCGAGCGCGTCGCCGAGGACACGGAAAGCGCAATACGGAATGAGCACCACCAGCATGATGAGGTAGCCGGCGAGCGTCTCCAGGAGACGGGAGCCAAAGAGTTCGCCCAGCGACGCGGCGACAGACCGGCCATGAAACAGGCCGACGACGGCTTCCTCGATGATGGTCATGATGATCAGCAGTACCAGTAAGCCGAACGCCTTATGGAGCGTCGGCCAGATCAGCGGCCCAGTTGTGGTGCGCCCGCCGATCTTCATGTCCTCCCCGATCAACATGAATTTCCCCAACACCAGGGCCTTGACGATCGCGATACCCCAGGGAGTGAACTCGATGCCTTCGGTATGCAGCACCGCCGCTTTCATCAGGATCACCGCTCCAAGGCTGACGTAGAGATAGAGGGAAATGAGCACGAGCTCCTTGAACTCGTGCAGGACGCGTTGGTGCAGTGGGGCTTTTGTGGTGGTCTCGGTTACCATCATAATCTCCTGCCGCGTCCTTGCGGCTATGCGGCGGGATTTATGAAACGGTCACCTTGGCGTCGCCAGTTTATTCTTGAGAACGCGGCTCCGGGGCGTTTTACACAATTCCCATTTATGCGCGGTCGGCGTGATCTGCTTCGTAGGGGTAGGGGCCTGACCTGAAACGCCACCTCTCAAAATCGAAGATTCCGGCGATGCACAATTCTTACAGACCGTGTGAAAACTGGCCGTTATTTTCGTCGCAACGCAAGAATATGTCGTCAGATAAATCATAATACACAACAATAATGCGTATCACACTGTATAATCGTTCGAATATTACATCGACTGGTGCCGCATCCGAGTTTTCACACAGTCTGCTTAAATTTCGCAACACGCTGTTAGCTCGACTTTGGCCATTTGAGGAATTTAGCGAATGAAACCAGTGACTAATCTTTTGATTGAAACCCAATTTTTTCAAGGGCTTATGCCGTCGGCCGAGCTAATTTTGAACTTCGGTGGGGTATTTGTTCTCGCTACTGGTAGTAACGCTGCGTCAAAATCGCAGCGTTAGCCCGATGACCGGTCCCTTCATATGCACGTTGAAGCCAAGCGGCCGTCGTGAGGTCGAATAGGCAACGTTGAGGCTGCGATAGCCGACATCAAAAGTTAACTGGGGGTTCCAGACATATTCGAGCATGCCGATAATCTCCCAATCGGAGTGAGCGGCAATCCCGAACCCGCCGACATCACCGTAGGCGGTCAGGCCGAATCCGTAGCCGAAATCCCGGTGATAGCGCGCCGCAATTAACGGATCGGTCCAGCTGCCGGAAGCATTGACCTGTTGCGTTTGCACCTGCAGCAAAGACCGGCCGAATAATGTCGTTACGGTCGAAGCACCCCAGAACCGAAAACCGAGCCCGGCATCGACTGTCTGCCCCGGCTGGTCGAGAAGGCGGTAGAGCGCGTCGCCAGTCGCAACGTCCAGCACGACCGCGCTGCTGCCGCCCTGGAAAAATATATTGCGGGTCGTGATTGGCACGACGAGCGGTACGTGCAGCCCGTCGGCTAGGACGCCGAATGGTCCATAACGCAGTTCGGCCGCGCCCATAAACGGCATGTAGCTGACGTTACTGAGGATCTCGCCGGAGCCGGCGCTGATGTTGATCTGCGGCGCACGCGCGAGCGGCGTCTCTATCCCCATGTTGAGCCCGGCCAACCACAAATAGGGGTAGGCGATCACCTGCAGCCCGCTTATGAAGCCAGGCGCACCTGAAGGCGCCACCGGCGCCGGCGCGGCAGCGGCGGGCGGCGGATATGCCGGGGCGGGTGGCGGTGCCAAGGCTGGGGGCGGTGGTGCCGCGACGACCGGACCGCCCGGCGCCAAGTATTGCTGCGCCGAGGCCGAGATCGAGCTGCCCGCGGCAATTGTGGCCAGCAACACCATGAGCACGGCGCGGCTGACTGGTACCGTTATCATCTTTCCCCGCATGTCCCCCTCCTAATATCCGCGCGTCGGGCCGATCTGCGGACTGATGATGCTGAGAACGGAGTTCCGTAGACGCCTTGACGCGCCTAGCGCCGAAATGCGCTTCGATTGATCTCGTGTTCGACTGCCACGACTACCCAAAAGTGGTGCCGGCGAATGCGCTGCCTGCTGCTACGCCGAGAGCACATCGCCCTCCTAGCCGGCTACCAAAAACGTTGCCGTAGCTTCCGGCGACTTACATCATTATCGAGGCTGCACCCTCAGCAGCTGGAGGAGGCAAGCGACAGCTCGACCCGCCGGTTCTGCGCGCGGCCCTGTGCCGTGTCGTTCGGGGCAACCGGATTGGTCTCGCCAAACCCCTGCGCCGAGATGAGATCCGGCTTGACGCCCTGCGAACTGATGAATGCCATCACGTTTTCAGCACGCTTTTGCGACAGGATCTGGTTTGAGGTGACGCCTTGCCGCTGCAGCGCTCGACCGATCGGAGCATTGTCGGTATAGCCACTCACCAGGATCTTGTTTTGCTGCGTCGGTGCTAACTTCGCCGCAAAACTCGCGATAATCTGCTTTCCTCGATCGCTCATCTCCCAGCCGCCCGGCGGGAATAA
>JAFAOB010000201.1 GCA_019238055.1 Alphaproteobacteria bacterium | reverse complement strand
CGATCATGCCGCAACCAAGCTTCGCCGCTCTCCAAGCCAACAGGCTTTCCCTCCGAAGACACTTGCACGAACCGCCGAGGAAAAAACGCAACTACCAGCGAATGCTGCGCAATTTTTAGCGCCTATGGGCCTGCGCCGGGGCAGGCTTGGGCTCGCTCTGCTGCTGGCGGGTGCGGAGTGCAGGCAAATCGAGCAAATCGGCGCAGAGCCGCACACTTTGCGGATAATTCCCGCCGTCGAAGCGCATGCCGCCGACGGTCGTGAACGGCATCTGCTCTGGCTGGACCATGTTCAGTGCCCGTACCTCGACAGGGTCGCGGCCTACGGCGCAGGCCACCTCGTCGATCGTGCGCTCGATCGCGAAACACGCCCCGGGTCGCCCGACCCCGCGATAGGGGCCCATCGGCGCCTTGTTGGTGGCAACGGTCGAAGCGCGACAGCGGTAATTGGCGATCGCATAGGGCCCGGGCAGGTTGCGCGCCGCCATCGCCGCTTCCTGGTAGGGACCTTGCGGCCACAGCCCATAGGCTCCGGCATCGACGACGATCTCGGCATCGACGCCGAGAATCCGGCCGTCGCGGTCGGCGTAGGCGCTCAGTTTGTAGTGATGATCGCGGGTATGCGCCGAAGTCAAAAGATGCTCGGTCCGATCTTCAACCCAGCGCACCGGGTGATCGCGTTCGAGCGCCAGAGCGGCGAGGATGATCTCTTCCGGATAAAGTCGCGCCTTGGGCCCGAACCCGCCGCCGACATCGGGAGCAACGACGCGCAACCGTCGTAGATCGAGATCGAGAATTTCGCCCAATGCGACGCGAACCGTGTGCGGTGTCTGGGTTGAAGCATAGATAACAATCTCATCGAGCCGCCAATCGCGATAAGCGAGGACAGCGCGACCCTCGAGGGGTGCCCCCGACTGCCGGTTCATGCGGTATTCGCGGCGGATCGTGATCGCGGCGTCACGAGCGGCCGCCTCGATGTCACCACCGGCAAAAACACGCTCGCTGAACAGATTATCACCCCAGCCATCGTGGACCGGGTGGCGGCTGCCGCGCATGTCCCCTGGGGCGATGACAACCGCGTCGAGCACCTCGTAATCGACATTGACCGATGCCGCGAGGTCCTCGGCTTCGGCGCGCGTCGGAGCGATGCAGGCGGCAATTGCCTCGCCGACGTAGCGGACTTTGTCGGTGGCGAGCGGCGGCCAGGGCGGCGCCTTGGCGCCCGAGGCCTGCGTTTCGACGCGAATCGGTTTGATGCGCGGAAGATCCGTAGCAGTGAAGACGCGGCCCTTAGCCTCTGGTGGCACAGTAACGCCACGAAGCCGGGCATGAGCGTGCGGACTGCGGACAAAGGCGACGTCCATTGTCGCCGGTAATTTAATGTCGGGGACGAACTCGCCGCGGCCGTAGAGATGGCGCTCGTCCTCGCGGCGCAACAGCGATGCGCCGATTCCCCACGCATCATTCGGCATCGAGCGATCCTTTCGCGAGCGCCGCGGCGGCTTCGGCGATCGCAGCAATGATATTGGTATATCCAGTGCAGCGGCAGATGTTGCCGGCAAGGCCGCGCCGGATCTCGGCCTCGGAAATGGCGAGGCCGCGGCGGATCAGATCATGGGCGCTGATCAGCATTCCTGGCGTGCAAAAGCCGCATTGCAATCCGTGGTGGCAATGAAATACGTCGCGCAATGCCTTCATCACCGGATCATTGGCAAGGCCTTCGATGGTTTTAACCTCTCGTGCGTCGCAGCTGACCGCCAAGCTTAGACAGGCGCGTACCGGCTCGCCATCGACGAGAACCGTACAGGCGCCACACACTCCATGCTCGCAACCGAGATGGGTGCCGGTCAAATTGTGCCGCTCGCGCAGATAATCGGCGAGCGAGATACGCGGCAGCACCTCGTCGGCGATTGCGGCGCCGTTGATCTGAAGACGGATCGCGGTCATGCGATTACCTGCTGCATCGCGCGAACTGCCGCAATCATGTGTAGATTGCGCTGGAAATCGTCGAAATGCCGGTCGGTAGCATTGTCTAAATCGGCAGCGGCGGCGGCATGCAGAGCTTCCGGGTCGCGCTCGGTTTCGGCTAGCGCTCGCGTCGCCTCGGCCAAGATCAATGGCGGGCCGTTGGCGGCGCCGAGTACGACCCGAACATGGCCGCGCCTATAGTCGGCGACGGCAACCGCAAGCGCATTGGCAAACTCGCCCGATTTACGCGTAAGCTTGATGTACCCCCACCGCGCATCGGCCGACAATTTGGGAATGCGCACGCTCTCGATGATCTCGCCTTCGCCGAGCCTCGTTTCGAAGATCCCGGTGGCGAATTGACCGCAGTCGAGCGAGCGACGGCTCTGCGGTCCACAAACGCTTGTTGCGGCACCGAGAGCTGTCAGCACCGCCGGCCACTCCGCTGCCGGATCAGCGAGTGCCAAGCTGCCGGCGATTGTGCCGCGGTTGCGAATCGCTCGATAGGCGAGGCCGGCGGCGGCATGCGGCATCAGCCCGCGTGACGGATCAGGCACCTGGCCATCTTCAATCATCGCATGGGTGATGCAGGCGCCGAGGATCACATTGTCATCATCTTCGGTTGTGGCCGCCAATTCCGGTAGTCGGGCGATGTCGATCAGCAGTGCCGGTGCAGCGATGCGCAGGTTCATCATTGCCAGCAGGGTTTGCCCGCCGGCGATGACCCGCGCCTCGTCGCTACTCTGAGCCAGTAGCGCGACCGCTTCGGCGAGGCTCTGCGGCCGAACGTACTCGAAAGCTGGTGCCTTCATGCTGCGTCCTCCGCCACGCGCGCCTTGCCATTGGGTGACCCGACAACGCAGACCCACGGAGATAAAGACAATCTCATGTCGAGCCGATTCGCCAGTGTGAAGTCCGTTAACAGCAACACTCATGCAGGGCGCTGTCAATCTGGATCGGCCAGGCGCAACTCAGCTTGTACGACCGTCTGATCGTCCGCTCACTGCCGCGGAGTGATCTTGGCTCGCTCGATTCTTGCAGAGCTTTTGGCAGTTTGAGCGCCTTGAGCACCCGCTTAGCCATTTGTCGGCACTTGGAAATGATCGGACGGTTTCGTCGTTCGCCCGCAAACAGATCCCGTCAATGCCATAGTCGCGATTATGGGGAGAGCGCTGACCCGAAGATATCTAGCCGCTTTTCCGGGAGTGATATTCGTGTTGCGCGCTGTTTCGGCTCATGGTTTGCCCGAGGGGTTCCGGTCTAACCCTACAGTTGCATTCTTTGTTTCAGATGTGCGCGTTGTGCGGCGGCCTGATGGGCCCGTCGCCACGCCGACCAGGCGATGATATGAGCCGGCTCAATGCGCCGTTGCGCGAGCCGGGTGGCGATGCGGCGAATTTCTTGTACGGAC
>JAFAOB010000018.1 GCA_019238055.1 Alphaproteobacteria bacterium | reverse complement strand
TACCGAATACAAGTGTGTTGGGCGCCATGCCCCGATGACGCGCTCCCCTCGGATCATCGATCCGCTTCTGCTCTCACTACTGCCGGGGCCACAAGAAATCGACAGCGCCAGCGCTTGACATCAAACGCCCCATACAAGCCTGCCCCTGGCCTGAACAGGGGGCAGGCCGGAACCTATGAACATGGCGCCTCTTATATGTTCCGACACGTTGGTTGCATGGCTTCCGGGCTCGTGGGCGTTGCCCGCGCCCCGGAATGACATTTTGGCGATTTTCTCACGCGCTTCTGAGGGCCGGCGCGCGGCCGTAGCGGCTACTTGGCAAAGATGTCAAGCGGCAGAAAGGCGCTGACGACCATGTTGGGGACGTCGACTAGTTCGCTGATCTTCAGATCGACGGCGACACTGCAAATCGCATAGGCCTGCTGCCGCGTCCAGCCGCGCTCGACCAACAGGTCAATCATCGCCAACAAAGCGTTCCGTGCGCTCAGTGTCGTGTCTTCGCTCTCATTGGTGCCGTCGGCGCGGACCGATATCCCGGTCGTCGCGAGAAACCGCCTCGGAGCGGCAAGCTCGGGCGGAAAATAATAATCATTGCGCAAAAAGCGCGGAAAGCGGATGCCGCGACGCCAAGCCTCCCCTTTGTGCACGGTAAAGCGAACCAGGATAGAGCCCGACATTTCGATCGCGGTGCCGCAAGCCTCGCCGTCGCCCTGCGCGAAATGGGCATCGCCGACCGAGAACAGGGCGCCGTCGACAAAAACCGGAAGGAGCAGCCGCGCGCCCTTGCTCAGCTGCTTGATATCCATATTGCCACCGTTTTCGCGCGGCGGGATTGTGCGCAACGCCTCGGATGCAATCGGCTCGACCGATGGCACGGCACCCTGCGCCTCTGGCGGCAGGGCCATACCGCCGCGCGCGGCTAACGCTGCCTCGCGCTGCCGGACGGTTTCGCGCAGCTCGCGCGAAGGCGCAACGCCGATCACACCGACGAACGAGCCATCGGGGATGCGCAGATCGGGCAGATCGGCCGACCGGGCAAAGCCGTCCTTGATCGTCCATTTCGCGATGTAGGGGTCGGGGAACGCGTCGCGCAGAAAGCCAAAGCCCGGGACCTGTACGGTGTAGCCAAACGCTGCCGGCTTCATGTCGCAGATCTCGACTTCGAGCAAATCGCCCGGTGCAGCGCCGGTCACATAGACCGGGCCGGTCAGCGGATGAACCCGGTTCAGGTCGCAATTCCGCAGATCGTCCGCTGTGGTCGTCGGGGTGATCTGGCCGTCAAAGGCGTCACGGGTCTCGATCTCGACGTTCTCGCCGGGTCCGGCCTCGATCACCGGCGCAATCGCCTCGTGCCAGCGGTTGTGGCCCTTGTCCGATTCCTCGGATAAACGCTTACGATAGTCGATGGTAATGCTCTTCACATTGATCTCCCTGCCCTTGTGCGTTCGAGGCTATGTCTGAGCCCGATCGGTTGGCAAGCCGAGAGCGCTTCGACCGGAGCGGCCAAAGCCAGCTCTCGACAATTCGAGACCGGCGCCGTTACCCGAGCGCTTGTGCGGCGCGCGCCACCCGTTCGGCCCGGTCGCGCTGCCGCGTCGCCGCGCGGTTCAGCACGTCCGTCACAAGCCCCGGCTCCGCCCGCTCGGGCGAACCCGCATCGAAGGGCGGCGCCGGGTCGTATTCGATCGCCAGCTGGATTGCCTCGGCCGCGGCCCGGCCGGCGATCTCGGCCGCGACGGTGAGCGCGACATCGATGCCGGCGGTCACGCCGCCGCCGGTAAACAGCTTGCCGTCGACCACAACACGCTCGGCGACCGGCTCGGCACCAAAGGCGCGCAGCATTTCGCGCGACATCCAATGCGTGCCGGCGCGCTTACCCCGCAACAACCCCGCCGCTCCCAGCACTAGTGAACCGGTGCAGATCCCGACAACATACCGCGCCGTGGCGGCTGCACGGCGCAGGAATGCCAGCACATCCCGATCTTCGAGCAGCGGGTTAATCCCGGCGCCGCCGGGCACGAGCACGAGATCGAGCGGCGGGCAATCGGCCAGTGTCGTGTCGGGCAGGATGGTCAAACCGTGCTCGGAGCGCACCGGGTCGCAGCTTTTCCACAAGAGCAGAGTCTCGGCCCCGGGTAGGCGGGCCAGCACCTCATAGGGGCCGGTCAGATCGAGCTGCGTCAAATTTGGAAATACCAAAAGGCCGTTGCGTACCATTGTCTCTCCCAATACCGGATGACCGGGGCAAATCGCCGCCAGTGCCACCGACCCGTTTAGCGGGTAGGCTGGGCCGAAGCAAATCGAGGAGACGGCTGGTGGCCTTGATGCTCGCAACCCCCGCATTTGCACCTGGTGGTGAGATCCCGACGCAATATACCTGCGATGGTGCCGACGTCTCGCCAGCGCTGACCTGGTCGGGTGTGCCGCCGGGAAGCAAGAGCCTGGTTTTGATCGTCGAGGATCCGGACGCACCGTCCGGCTTGTTTATGCACTGGGCTGCCTATGACATCCCGTCGGCAATGAATGGCCTTCCCGCCGGCTACGGCGGCAGCCGGCCGGGAGGCGGCTTTCGCGAGGGCCGTAATGATTTTGGGACCGAGGGTTACCGTGGTCCCGTGGCGGGGGCACGCACCATTATATATTTCGATTGCTGGCGATCAGCCGGCCAAGGCTCGATCTGGCTCCGACCGCGAGCGATGCCGATGTATTGCGGGCAACGCAACCCTATGTCATCCAGCAAGCAGAGCTGACGGGTACCTATCACCGCTGAAGAATCATGGAGTTTATGATCTTGCCGCTCGCAGCACGACTGCCGTTAGCGGTTTGCGACGTTCGCGCTCGTTGTGAGCTGCTGGCCCGGCCGGAAGATTTCCGTCTATAACCCGCAGATGATCAGCTACGCCACCGATATGCCGTCGATCTGCCGGTCGGCACGCTTCGCGGTGACCTGATTTTGAGACTGTGGCGTTAGCTTGGCAAACGGACCGAGCGCAGGGATGCCCGACACGGCTATCATTCACACCGAAACTCGCCCGGGGATCGGCCAGAGCTTGGCGATCGCCGCGCTCGGCGTCGTCTATGGCGATATCGGCACGTCTCCGCTCTATACCGTAAAGCAGTGTTTCGAGAGCGCCGAGGTCAGCCAGACCCGGGTATTCGGAGTGCTGTCGCTGATTGCCTGGGCGCTGACCCTGGTCGTCACGGTGAAATACGTGCTCGTCTTGATGCGAGCCGACAATCGCGGCGAGGGCGGCATCTTGGCGCTGATGGTCTTGGCGCTCCGCTCCGCGATCGAAGGACGCGGCCGTTGGATCATGTGGGCCGGGCTGATCGGCGCCGCGCTGTTCTATGGGGATGGGGTTATCACACCATCGATTTCGGTATTGAGCGCGGTCGAAGGGCTGAAAGTCGCGACTCCGGCTTTTGACCCGTTTGTGGTGCCGTTGACGTTGCTGCTGCTCGGGGCGTTGTTTATCGTGCAGCGGCGTGGGACAGCTCATGTGGGCCATTATTTTGGCCCGGTGATGATCCTGTGGTTTTGTTCGATTGGGGTGCTCGGCGGCTGGGAGATCGCGCGCCGGCCATCGATCCTGCTGGCGGTGGATCCGCGCTATGCGATCGAACTGCTGATCCATCATCCCTGGCATGGCTTCGTCCTGCTGGGTTCGGTCGTTCTGGCAGTGACCGGCGCCGAGGCGCTTTACGCCGATATGGGGCATTTCGGGCGCTCGCCGATCCGCCGTGCCTGGCTGCGCTTTGTCTTTCCGGCACTGCTGTTGAATTATTTTGGCCAGGGTGCGTTGCTGCTGGGCAAACCGGCCGCGATCGCTAATCCGTTCTTTCTGCTGGCGCCAGGCTGGGCAGTCTATCCCCTCGTCGTTCTCGCCTCGACCGCCACTGTCATCGCCTCGCAAGCGGTCATATCAGGTGCGTTCTCGATTACCCATCAGGCGGTTCAGTTGGGCTATCTGCCGCGCATGCTGGTGCGCCATACCTCCGAACAAGAAATCGGTCAGGTTTATGTGCCGGCGATAAATGGACTGTTGCTGGTGGCGGTGGTGGCAACCGTGCTCGGCTTTCGCTCCTCGGATGCGCTCGGCGGGGCCTATGGTATCGCGGTTACCGGCACAATGAGTGTCACGACGGTGCTCGCCTTTGTCTATTTCCGATGGGGAGTGGGCTGGCCGCTGTGGCAGTTGATCCCGTTATTCGCGCTGTTCCTATGCGTTGATCTGTCCTTCTTCAGCGCCAACCTGCTAAAGATCATCGACGGCGGCTGGTTTCCGCTGGCAATCGCCGGCACGCTCTATGTCATCATGATGACCTGGCTGTGGGGCCGGCAGCGGCTCGCGGCCCAGCGGGCAAGTGGCGCCCTACCGCTCGCGACGCTGATCGAGGGTCTTCAGCCCGGTCATCCGGTACGCGTTCCCGGGACGGCGG
>JAFAOB010000189.1 GCA_019238055.1 Alphaproteobacteria bacterium | reverse complement strand
GCTGTCACAAGGCCAACGCCTTCTCGCCTTATGGAAACATCTCGGGCTTGAACGGGCCCATGTGGCGACGCCAATACCCGGCGACTTGGCGGAACTCGCGTCGCAGCATACTGACCACGTTGCCGGGGTCGCGCTGTGTGTCCCGAGCCGGCTCGACCCGGCCCCATTTGCGGCGATAGGTCATCGGGTGCTGATGATCGGTGCCGAGCGCGGCCCCTCGGCAGAAGCGACTGCGCGCGCTGCCGCGATACTGCCGCAGGCGCGCCTCATCACGCTCGCAGGCTATCACGCTGCTGGCAGCTGGGCCGATGCCGTCGCCGATCGCGGCGCCGAGATTGCGCCAGCGATGATCGACTTTCTCGGCCGATTGGCGGCGACCGGGTATCCCGCCGACGCTCCGCGCACGGTTGCGGGCGAGGGCACCCATGCCGGCATCACCTATCGCATTCGCGGCGCTGGGCCGGCGCTGGTCCTGCTGCCCTTTTTTCTGGCGCCCTCGCAATGGGAGCCCGCGATCCCGGTCCTGGCCCAGCATTTTTCGGTCGTGACATTGGGCGGGCCCCATCTGGGCGGCGTCGCCTCGCTCGAAGACCGAGCCAACAACCGCAGTTATCGGGCCATGTTTCAGGCGCTGATCGATCAAATTGCGCCACGTCCCGGTGAGGCGATCCTTGAAGTCGGCTGTGGTGCTGGCTCCTTGGTGCGGTTGTTGGCAAGGCGGCTCGGCGGCGCCAATCCGATCACTGCGGCCGATGTCAATCCGTTCCTGCTGCGCGAGGCGGCTACGCTCGCCGCGAACGAGGGTCTCGCCGAGGCAATTCGGTTTACCGATGGCAACGCCGAGGCACTGCCCTTCTCGGATAACTCGTTCGATTGCGTTTATTCGGTCACCGTGCTCGAAGAGTGCAATGCTGATCGCGCGATTGGCGAGATCCACCGAGTGCTGCGGCCTGGGGGGCGGGCCGGCATCGCGGTGCGTGCGCTCGACATGAAGCAGTGGTGGAATCTCGGCCTCTCCGAGCCGATCCTGCGCAAAGTCGATACCCCGCCCTATTCGGTCGCTCCGGCCGGCGTCGCCGACCGCAGCCTCTATATGCGTATGCGCAAGGCGGGGTTTGGCGATCTCGTCTGCTTTCCGACGCTCGTGACCCTCGACCGCCCGGGCGGACCGATCTGGCGCAACCGCGAAGACCACGTGTTATCGCTGTTATCGCCTGAGGAACGCGCTGAATGGCAGGCCGAACGCGACCGAGCGGTGGTCGAGGGCCTGTTGTTCATGGCGCATCCACTGCACTGTGCGGTCGGCATTAAGCAGGTAGTTGCCGTATAACACATCGCCGGCGCGATTGCCGCCTAGCTCATCGAGGCGCGAGCGCCGCCTCAGGCGTGGCCCCACAGGATCTTTGTCGCGCGGCGGGCGCCTTCGGCCAGAGCTTCGAACTTGGCCCAGCAGATCGAGGGATGGCCGACACGCGTGCCGAGCCCACAATCGGTGCCGGCAAGCACGTTCTCGCGGCCAACCAATCGCGCGTAGCGCACCAGTCGTTCGGCAACGAGATCGGGATGCTCGATAAAGTCTGTGCAATGACCAACGACGCCGGGGATCAGGGTCGCGCCGTCCGGCAATTTTGCCTCCTCAAACACCCGCCACTCATGCTCATGGCAAGGGTTTGAGGCTTCGATCGAAAAGCTGCCCGCCTGAACCCTAAAGATCAGATCGATGATGTCGCGCAGCGGAATGTCGTCGTGATGCGGACCATGATGGCTGCCCCAGCACACATGCAACCTGACCTTTTCTCGCGGTATGCCGGTTAGCGCATGGTTCAGCGCATCGACCCTGATCGCGGCATAGTTGCGGTATTCGGGCAGGGTTATTTTGGGTAGGCAGTTCCACCCGTCCGGCAGGTCGGGATCGTCGATCTGCAACAGAAAACCGGCGTCGACGATCGTCTGGTATTCCTCGTGCATGACATCGGCGATCGCGAATACGAATTCCTCGTCGCTCTTGTAATATTCATTCGCAAGCCAATGCTCGATTGTGCCTGGGGTATTGGCGGACAAAAACGCCTCGCCAACGCTGACTCCGGCGAGCGCGGTTTTGAGGTTCGCGATATCGGCAGCGAGATCGGCCTGCCCCGTATAGCGCAATTTTTCGACACAGACCGGCATCGTCGGCGGACCGACCGGTCGTGCGCGCGGATTGGCCACGCAGTAGTCCGCAAATTTTGTCTCGTCGCGAGCCGTGATGCTGAGCCGTCGCGGGCCAGCGGAAGGGCGCTCGACATAACCGGCGATCCGCCACCGCACGTAATCGGTAAAATTGGTCTTCGACAATTCGCCATCATTGACACAGTCGAGCCCGCACGCGATCTGCTGGCGAACGACCTCAGCGACCGCCGATTTGAGCCGCCGTTCCAGCGTGGCGGGGTCAAAAGACGCGCCGGTGGCTTTGGCGACGATCATCTCGCGCAGATCGGCCGGGCGCGGCAACGACCCGGCATGCGTCGTCAGGATCCGCTCGGTGCTGTAGAGCATTGCTCCCTCCCGATATTTTGGATTTTATAGCGCGCTTTTGTGCCTGCTTGCGATAACCTTCGATTGCGTCAGGGGGTGGGCGATGAGCGAACGCGCTTCTGCTTTGCCTGGCTGCGCGTTCCCCAAGATCCGGCTCCTGAAGCGGCGCCAAAAAGCGAAGTGCTGCCCGAGGAGATGCGCGATCTTCTCGCCGAAAAGCAGGCCTGACAAACGCGCCGGGATGAAGTTCGGCAGCGGTTGCCGCCGATTTCCGCAGGTCGGCTAGCTCGTCCGCAACCCGATCATGACTGCGCCGCCGGATTGCATGCGGGGGGTCAAATAACCTGTTCGGTGCGCGGGTCAATTAGATGCATCTTATTGAGATCGGCGATGAGGGTCATCGGCTCGCCAGCAGCACCCGCAGCCGCCGGATCAACGCGTCCGCATACCTCGATGCCGTCGACGATAAAATAAACCATCGTCTCCATGCCCATTGGCTCGACCACATCAAGGCGAACGGAAAACGGCACTACCCCCGGCGGCGCATCGCCGCGCGGTTCGGTGATGTGCTCGGGGCGCAGACCAAACAGCAATTCGCTGCCGAGATAGGGGCGATAACGCGCCTCGTAGGAGGCAGGAACCGGGAAGGACAGCCAATCAGACAGCCGCACTGTCAACCCGGCACCGTTCTGGACAAGATGGCAGGGCAGCAGGTTCATTGTCGGCGAGCCGATAAAGCCCGCGACGAAGCGGGTTTTCGGATGATGGTAGACCTCGTAGGGTGTGCCGATCTGGTCGATCCGACCAGCGTTCATCACCACCACCCGATCTGCCAAAGTCATCGCCTCGACCTGATCATGGGTGACGTAAACCGTCGTTGTCGTAACTTTCTGATGCACTTTTTTGATCTCGGTGCGCATCTGTACGCGCAATTTCGCGTCGAGGTTCGATAGGGGTTCATCAAACAGAAAGACCTTGGGATTGCGCACAATGGCGCGGCCCATCGCCACGCGTTGCCGTTGCCCGCCCGAAAGCTGCTTTGGCCGCCGATCGAGAAGATTGGTAATGTCGAGAATACGAGCGGCCGCCTCGACGCGCTCCTTGATCTCTGCCTTGGGAAACCTCTTCAGCCGCAGGCCGAAAGACATATTCTCGAACACCGTCATATGCGGGTAGAGCGCATAGTTCTGGAACACCATTGCGATGTCGCGATCCTTCGGCGGCACATCGTTGACCAGCTGCTCGCCGATGTAGATCTCGCCCGAGGTTGCTTCTTCGAGTCCCGCGATCATTCGCAAGGTGGTGGTCTTGCCGCAGCCCGACGGGCCGACGAGCACAATGAATTCGCGGTCTACAATATCAAGATCGATCCCCTGGACCGCTGGGGTTTTATCGAACATCTTAACAATATTGCGAAGCGCAACCTGCGCCATCTTGCCCGTCCTTCTATTCGCCCTTAGTTAGGCCATCCCTCAAGCCACCATGTAGTCTACCCGAAACGGTTAAATCAACAACGCCGGTCTCGGGACGGTGCAGCATCCTTCCGCCGGGGCCGTTATCGGCGCGGATTGCGAATTCGTAACCGCCGCAATCGCCTTGCGGCCGGACGGACATGCCGTCATACCGCGGCCAAATATTGCAAGTGCCAGGGCAGCACCCTAGGCCGAATAGCAAGCTACTCGCTCTCGCTGCGCGGTTCGCGCGTCTCGACCGACACGTCACCTGCCGCGGGGCTGAAGATGCCGGCGTCGTCGGGTCGCGACCCGCGGTGCCGCTCGAGTTCATGGGCATAACGACGCAAGGCATAGGCCTCGCTCAAATAGCCGATGACCCGGCGACCCTCGGGATTGTCAATGACCGGCAACGTCTCCTGCCGCGCTTCGCTAAAGCGGTTGAGCGCGGTTCGCAGATCCTCGCCAGGGAGCAGGTAAGAGGGTGGGGCTGCCTGCAACTCGCCCACGGTGTTGGGATCATCCGTCTCGGCAACGCCATGTGTCTCCGCCGGATCGAGGATGCCCGATAGCCGTCCCTCGTCATCGACGACAAAGACCTGTTTGGTGCTGCCGGCCGGATAACGCCGGTGCAACTCATCGAGCGACAGTGCGGCGGAAATTACGGCAGGATCGCGCCGCATCATCGGGCCGATCAGCAGTTCATTGATCCAGCCGACATCCTCGGGGCTGCGGATCGTTAGCCCGCGCAGATGGAAGCGCCATGTGGCAAACGAATAACCAAACCAATGCCGCACCGCGAACGACGCAGTCACGACGCCGACCATGACCCCGATCGTTGCCGAAAAGTCGCCGGTCGTCTCAAGCACCAGCATGATCATCGTCATCGGCGCGCCGACAATTGCCGCCGCCACGGCACCCATTCCGACGAGCGCGTAGATCGTTGGATCGGCGGCGAGATGGGGGGCGAACTGCAGGACGAGCCCGCCGATCAGGCTGCCGAACAAAGCGCCGAGGAATAGCGAGGAACTGAACAGACCGCCGCGAAAGCCGGAGCCGATCGAAATCGCCGAGCCCACAATCTTGGCGATCACCAATCCCGCGAGCAGCCAGAGATCGTAGCCCCCGTGCAGGTCTTGCAGGATCCCGCCGTGGCCGCTGCCGAGGACTTGTGGAAACGGCACCGCCACAAGACCCAGGATCAAGCCGCCGAGCGCCGGCCGCGCCCAGCGCGGCACGGCCTGCGCGCGGAACAACCTCTCGGTTGAGGTGACTCCTTTCATTGTTGCGATGCCAAGCCCGGCGGCAGCCAACCCCATCCCAAAGAACGCGAGGTAATCCGCTGGCGTCAGCCCGATATCGTGCCATACGACAAAGATCGGGTTCGAAGCAAACAGCGCGCGCACCACCAGCACCGCGGTCAAGGCCGAGATCCCGACCGGAGCCAAAGCCTGTAGAGTGTAGCTGCCAATAATCAGCTCAAAAGCGTAAAAGGACCCGCTCAGCGGCGCATTAAAGGCCGCGGCGATGGCGCCAGCGGCGCCGCAACCCACCAACAGGCGCACGTCGTCGCGGCGCAGCCCGACGCTGCGGCCGATCCGCGATGCCATCGCCGCGCCAAGCTGGGTGTACGCCGCCTCGAGGCCGACCGAGGCGCCAAACCCGCCCGACAGGATCGTGACCCAGACGAGCCCGATACTGTCGCTTACCGACATGCGGCCACCGAACAGCGCGTTGGCTTCGATCGCATCGACGACTTCGCGGGGGCGCCAGCGACGGAGAATCGTAGCAGTCAGCCCGACAATCAAACCGCCAAGGATCGGCACAACCACCACACGGGGCGGGCCGATGCCGGGGACTTCACTGAGATGCGAGCCGAACGGGACCCCAAAGGCCAGCATTCGGACCAGGCCCAGCGACAGGTTGATCACAACGACACCGAGCCCGGCGGCGATGCCCACGGCCAGTGCCAGGACGAGCAAAAACAGCTCGCTGTCCCGCAGCCGCGCGTCACGTCGCGCGGTAGCAGTCGCGGGGTCGATTTCTTCAGTCCCGGCGTCCGATGCGATCTCGGCCACGCGCTTCGGCATAGGCGCATCATGTGCCTGAAGCAAGTCAGAGTGTGCGGCGGGACCCGCATCACCAGCCAAGGTCATAAGGTACATGATACGCAAGGCCAAGCCCGTTCCTAATGGCGGGAGAAGTAAACCCGATAAAGCTGGTCACGGAATGGTGCGCTGCTCTCGATCGCTGACTGAAAGTCGGTCTTGCCGAGCACGAAAGTATCGAGTGGCTGGGTTGCGAGCACCGTCGCGTTGCGCGGCTCGCCGCTGATCAGCGCCACCTCCCCAAAGAAATCACCACGCCCCAGCCGTGCTACTTCGTGGTCTGCGCGAACAACGTCGACCTCACCATCAGAGATTAGGAAGAACTCTTCTCCCGATTCTCCTTCTCGGATTATGGTTTCACCAGCCTCGTATTTTCGCTTTTTCATCTTTTCGGCGACATCGGTCAGCTGCGTCGGAGTCAGCGCCCGGAACAGGTCAACGGCGCGCAAGAACTCGCAGATTCTCAGAGCGTCGTGCAGCACCACATCCGACACGATGCGACCATCAACCATGTGCACAAGCCGATCGGCTGATTCAATTATGCGGTAGTCATGCGTCACCATGATGACCGCGGAATCGTGCTCGATCGTCATTGATTTAAGCAGCTCGACGACGATTCGTGTTGAATCGCGATCGAGCGCGGCTGTCGGCTCGTCGGCGAGGACGAGGTGCGGGCAATTAACCAGCGCGCGCGCAATTGCCACCCGCTGACGCTCGCCACCGGACAGCGACCGTGGCTTGTAATCGATGCGATGGCCAAGACCAAGGCGGCTGAGGATCTCGACGCCGCGCTGGCGCATGGTGTCGGGCCGCTCATGGCTCAATTGCATCGCCATTTTGACGTTTTCGTAGGCGGTCAGCGCATCGAATAGATTGTGCATTTGAAAGACAAAGCCGATCTCGCGGCGCACCTCGACAAGATCGCGCGGCTTGAGGCGCGACAGATCACGACCAAGAACTTCGAGGCGACCCGCCTGCACCGAGCGCAAGCCGCCGATCAGGGTCAGCAGGGTCGTTTTGCCGGCCCCCGATGGGCCGGTCATCACGACCAGTTCGCCCGGCGGAACCTCAAGGTGATTGTCGAACAGCACTTGATTGCGTGCCGCACCCTCGCCGTAAAAGTGATTGAGGCCTTCGACCCGCACCGCCGGCTCCACGGAGACAAGAGGGGCAATCGGTGCTGCCGCGGGGGCGGCGGGTTCGGCGAGCATTGCGCACATCAAAACACCTCCGCCGGGTCGGCCCGGACCACCCTTCCCACCGCGATCACAGCCGATAACAGGCACATGCCGACGGTCAGGCCGAGGCTCACAAAAATGATACCGAGGCTCATCTGCATCGGCAAAAGCGCGATCTGGCCGATCAACCGATAAAGCCCGAGGCTGAGCAGCACCGCGGGTATCCAACCCGCCACCCCGTTCAGCGCCGCCTGTTCCAGCACCACCCGCAACAGAAAAACCGTCGGGTAGCCGATCGCCTTTAATGTTGCATATTGCGGCAACAAGTCGGAAATCTCGGTAAAGGTGATCTGATACGAGATCAACAGGCCGACGACAAAACCCACGATCGTGCCAATCGCGAAAATTGGCCCGGCCGAGGACACGTCGGCCTGAAAGGCGCGTTCAAAGGCCAAGAGCTGAGCCTTGGTCAGCACCGCAATCGTCGCCGGCAGCGCCTTTCTCAGTTCGCGTTGAACCGCACTCGGATCGGCCCCGGCAGCAAGCTTGATCACGCCGAGCGCGACCCCGGGTGGGTTGCCCAGCGTGCCGTGAAGCAGGCTCGCAAACGTGCGACCGCTCATAATAACAGTGCCGTCACTGACGAAATCGGGACCAAGCGCGAACTTGCCGGCGATCTCGACTTTGACCCCATTGATTTCGGTTTGTGAGATGTCGCGGTTCATCCCAAGAAACCTGCGGCCGCGGCGATCGACGAGAACCACACCGTCAGCCGCCAGCTTGTCGCGCTGGTCGTTCACCTCAGGGAATAAAAACACCGGCTTGTCGGGCTCGAAGGCGAAACCACGGACCAAGTAAACCTTTCCATCCCTGGGATTTTTCCAGAACAGATTGTACCAGTCGGCATAGAGCGGCCGCGCGCTCGCCACCCCCGGCACGTTTTTCGCGGTCGTCAACAGGCCGTAGGAGAATGGAGCCTGTGTCGCAAACTGGTATTTGTGGATGCTCTGCAGAAAGATGTCGCCATCGAGGCCGCGCAGAACCTGCAGCGCGGCATCGAAAAACGCTTGCTGAAAGCCGAGCTGCATCAGCATCAGCAGCACCGCAAAGCCGATCCCGGCGCTCGATCGCACCAGGCGCCATTTGTGGGCGGTGAGGCTGCGCCAAGCAAGCGGGACCGGATGCGATCCGGCGCGTCCGGAAAGCGAAAAAGCGACAGCCATCCCACCGCTCCGCTCAGAAGACGTCGGCCGGATCGGCACGTCGCAACCCGCTCATCGCAAGCACAGCCGAGACAACGGCCATGACCAACGACGCCGCCAGCACCCATGCCGTATGGCCAAGCGACAGTGTTACCGGCAGCAGCGTCTGCTGTCTGATTTCGTTATAAAGCAGGGCCGCCGCCGCTAATGCCGGGCCAAAACCGGCTGTCGCGATCGAGAGCGACATTGTGGTGACCGTGGCGGCGAGCGCGCCATTGCCATAGCCGATCGCTTTCAGCGTGGCAAATTGCGGCAGCTGCCGGCTCACTTGGGTCGAGACGATTTGGTTCACAATCATGATCCCGACCACGATCGAAATCAGCAAACCCGAGCCGAAGATCAGCCCCACCGAGGTCCGTGTTGTCCAATAGGAGGTTTCGTGCGCGGTAAGTTCCGGGCGGGTGAAAATGCGCGTATCGGGGCCTGTGGACTTTTGCAGCTCGGCGGCGACCCGTTCGGGGTCCACCCCCGGCTTGAGCCGGATTGCGCCGAGATTGACCATACCGAGACCGCGGCGCGGCAGCAGGCGCGAGAAATTGGCCTCGCTGAGGAGTGCGACGCCGAGCCCCATAAAGCCGGTACCGAGCACATAGCTCCCGCCGATCGTTTCCTTGCGATCATCGATCTGGACGACGCGGCCGGCCTCGATCTGTCCGAACATGGGGCGCGTCGTACTGTCAACGAGGATCGTGTCCGGCTTCACCAGGGCGGCGCGCTGTGATGTGATACTTGGGGGCGTCAGAACATCGCTAGCCGGGTCGAAGCCGATCATGAAAAGATCAGGCCACAGTCCGTCCTTGCCGCTTTTCCATTTCTCGACGGCGAAATAGAGCGGCGTTGCTGCGACAACATCAGGTGAGTTGCGCATCGCAGTGAGCCGGCTCAGCGGGAAGGCACCGGGCTGCGCTTGGTATTCGTACTGGTCCGAAACCAGCAACAGATCGAATCGCATATGATCGTAAAGAAGCATGCCCCCCTGCGGCACCGCAAAAAACAACCCGAGCTGGATAAAGACCAGCAGAATCGCCATCAAGATCCCGAGCAGTGCGAGCGCGGTTCGCCCCTTGTCATAGGTCAAAATTCGCCAGGCGAGCGCCACGGTCACGTCTGACCGCCCTGCGAAGCCGTATATATTTGCCGCATCGGTTTGGCCTCTCCGGGTTTGTTGGCGATAGCGGGCTCTGACTTACGGGGTCGGAAGGGATCGCGGCCGACCTCGCTAGCTGCCAGCATAATCGCCGATCGCATCTCGCGCAGGTCAACTCTAATTGCATATGCCCGCGACATTTTATTGTCATGCTCCGAGCCGTTTACACAGCGAGCGAGAATGGCTCTTTTCCGCGAGCCAAGAGCCAGGCCGCCATCCACCATATCCGCCCCGCATTTCTGTTGGCACGCGCGGATACCCGTTTTGGTAACGTGTGCCGCAGAATCGCGGGAACCCCCGCTCGGCACCACGACGTTTGCTGGCTCGCCAGCCGATCGGGATACGCGGCGATTTATCGGGATCGAAGATAATGAAACTTTTCGCACGCCTCTCACCCGATGGCGGCGAACTGCCGCAACCGGCAGACGAGCGGCGACTTTGCCTTGGTTTCGAGGCCTGGTACGAGGCCCTCGATGCGGCCGATGATCCCGCCGCTGCAACAGCCCGCGCGTGGAGCGGGTCGCCCCTCGGCAAAACGCTGCTTGCTGCGATCTTCGGCAATAGCCCATTTTTGTCCGCGGTTGCGATCAAAGAGTGGCAATTTCTGACCCGCCTCATCGAGCATGGGGCCGATCCGCTGTTTGCGGAGATCGCGACCGGGGTCGAAGACCGCGCCGACCGCAACGAATACACGTCCTCACTGATGCAGCGGCTGCGCATCGCCAAGCGTCGGATTGCACTCGTTGCTGCGGTTGCTGAATTGGCCGGCGTCTGGTCACTCGAGCAGCAGATGGAGGGATTGAGCCGCTTTGCGGAGGCGGTGATCGGGGCGGCCAGCCGCCATCTGTTGCGGCAGGCGGCAGGCAAGAACCTAATAGCGCTCGCTGACCCCGCCGATCCCGAACAAGGGAGTGGGTTGATCGTTCTCGGTATGGGCAAACTTGGCGGTGTCGAGCTCAATTATTCGAGCGATATCGATCTGATCATGTTTTTTGACCCCGCCAAATCGCGAGTGATCACGCGC
>JAFAOB010000178.1 GCA_019238055.1 Alphaproteobacteria bacterium | reverse complement strand
TTCTCAGATCGAGGAAGAAATATTTTACCCGCGGGCGCGCGAGGCAACCAAGGACGACGAGCTGATCGACGAGGCGCTTGTCGAGCACGAGAGCGTCGAACACTTGATCGAAGAAATCGAAGACATGGAGCCGGACGAGGATTTATTCGCTGCCCGCATTCGAGTGCTCGAAGAAATGGTAAAGCGGCACATTCAAGAAGAGGAGGAGGAGCTGTTCCCGGAACTTGCTTCTGCCGGAATGGATGTCGAAGCCGTCGGTCAGGAGCTCGCCGAACGCAAACAGGAATTGATGGCCGAAATGCCCGAATAAGGCGGACCGAGACGATTCAGCCGAGTTGCATCGCACGACCTCTTGCAGCCGGGGCTATTGGCGCGAGTATTACAGTCGTGAGCAGCTTGCCCCGGCTGCCGAATTATTGCGCGAGAGCGGCAGGGAATGCCGCCGACCGTAACGGGCCGACTTGGCCGCACTCAACCGGCACAAACACCAGTTCACCTTAGCTCGAAATATTCGCCGCTTATGACAGTTTCGGAACGCGGCTTGCCGAGAGGCGTCAATCATTTCGAGAGTTGGACAGAGCGCGGGCGGAGTTGGCCATGGCTGAGACGGTTTGCGACCATGTCGTCGAGATTTTGACCGATTGGGGTGTCGACACCGTTTTCGGGTTGCCCGGCGATGGCATTAACGGGTTTGTTGAATCGCTGCGAAGGGCCAAAGATCGTATAAGGTTCATCCATTGCCCGCATGAGGAAGCAGCGGCACTCGCTGCCTGCGGCTATGCCAAGTTCACCGGGCGGCTTGGGGTCGTATTCTCAACTGCAGCTCCGGGTGCGGTGCACCTCCTCAATGGTCTTTATGACGCCAAGATTGATGGTGCCCCGGTGCTGGCGATCACCGGGATGACCTATCACGACCTGATCGGCACGCATTACCTGCAAGATATCAACCAGGACTATCTGTTCCAAAACGTCGCCGCTTACAATCAGCGGCTGATGGCGCCTGAGCATGTCGAGAACGTCGTCAATCTCGCTTGCCGCAACGCACTGGCCCATCGCGCGGTCGGCCATGTCGCGATCCCGATCGACATTCAAGCAATGGCGGCCACCGACTGGAAACGCTTCAAGCGCAATGTCAAGGGGCATACAGCGCGCACCTTTCAGACGCCGCGGACCGTGCCGGAGCGACCATTGCTGGAAGAGGCGGCACGGCTCCTCGCGGGCAAGACAAAGGTTGCGATCCTCGCCGGTGCCGGCGCCCGCGGTGCGCGTGCCGAACTCGAGCAAGTTGCCGAGCGGCTCGGCGCACCGATCGTCAAGGCATTGCTTGGCAAGGACTGCGTACCCGATGACAGCCCTTATACGACGGGCGGGATCGGAGTGGTCGGGACCAGGCCTTCCGTCGAAGTCTTTCATAATTGCGACGCACTGCTGATCGTTGGCAGCTGCTTTCCTTATATCGAATTTCTCCCAAAACCGGGCCAAGCGGTCGGCGTGCAAATCGATGACAAGGCGGATCGCATCGGCCTCAGATATCCGGTCGAAATCGGGCTCGTCGGCGACGCGCAGGCGACTTTGCGCGAGCTGCTGTCGCTGTTGCCGCGCAACGACAACCGCAATTTCCTATCCCAGGCGCAGCAGCAAATGCGCGAATGGTGGGCGCTGCTTGAAGAGCGTGCCAGCCACAATATGACCCCGATGCGGCCGCAAACCGTGGCTTGGCACCTGCCCGAATTGATGGCGCCGGATGCGATACTGTGCGGCGATTCCGGCACGGTGACGGTCTGGCAGGCGCGCATGAAATTGCGCGAGCAGCAACGCTTCTCGTTCAGCGGCACGATGTGCAGCATGGCGGCGGCACTGCCCTATGCGATCGGAGCGCAGACCGCTTATCCCAATCGGCAGGTCGTCGCGTTTACTGGCGACGGCTCGATGACGATGATGATGGGCGATTTCGCGACCTTGGTGCAGCACCAGCTGCCAGTGAAGGTCGTAGTCATGAAAAATAATGCGCTCGGTCTGATCAAATGGGAGCAGATGCTCTATCTCGGCAACCCCGAATATGGCGTCGATCTCGCACCAATCGATTTTGTCAAATTTGCCGAAGCGTGTGGCGCCCGTGCTGTGCACATCGAGGATCCCAAGCACTGTCGCGAGCAGTTGCGTCAGGGCTTGGCGATGGATGGGCCGGTCTTGATCGAGTGCGTTGTTGACCCGCTGGAACCGCCCTGGCCGCCGGAAATCACGCACGACGAGGCGGAGAAGCTGGCCACTGCAATGCGGCGCGGCGAGCGCAATACGCGGCCGATCGGACTGACAATCGGACGCCACGCAGTGCAAGAGTTCACATTCAGCCAGAGCCCGTTTGGAGTTGCTGGGCGGGTGATCGATCGCCTCACGGGCCGCCACGGCAACAATAAACAGCAAGAAGAAAACCAAAAGCAGGAAGAAAAAGAGAAGGCCGAGTGACATGACCATCGCCAGCGAAACCCGCGCTCCCCCGACTTGGTCGATTTCACGCGCCGGTTCGAGCCCGGTGCAGCGCCGGCGCCGTGAAGCCGCCGCCGATCTCGCCGACGCGCTCGCCACCCGGATTGCCGGCGAGGTGCGGTTCGACCCAGCGAGCCGCGCGCTTTATGCAACTGATCTGTCGATTTACCGTCAGGTGCCGATCGGGGTCGTGATCCCGAAGGACGTGGCCGATGTCGAGGCGACCGTCGCTCTCTGCCGCGAGCGCGATGTGCCGATTTTGGGGCGCGGCTGCGGCACCAGCCTGTCGGGTCAGACCTGCAATGTCGCGGTGGTCATCGATTTCTCGAAATACATGAACCGGATCTTGGCGATCGATCCGGACAGCCGCCGTACCCGGGTGCAGCCGGGCGTGATCAACGACGAGATCCGCAAGGCGGCGCACAAACACGGCCTGACTTACGCTCCTGATCCGGCGACGCATGCCTATTGCACGCTTGGCGGCAATATCGGCAACAACTCCTGCGGAGCCCACACCGTCATGGGCGGCAAGACCGTCGACAATGTCGAGGAACTCGACATCCTGACTTACGACGGCTTGCGGCTGCGCGTCGGCGCCACCAACGATGACGCGCTGGAACTGATCAAGAATGCCGGCGGCCGCCGAGCCGAAATCTATTCTCGGCTCAAAGAGCTGGCCGACCGCTATGCCGACGAGATCCGCCGCCGTTATCCGAAGATTCCACGCCGCGTCTCCGGCTATAATCTCGATGATCTTTTGCCGGAGAAAGGATTTCACGTCGCGCGCGCTCTGGTCGGATCGGAGGGGACCTGTGCCCTGACCTTGTCGGCGACGTTGCGATTACTGCCGTGGCCGCCAAAGCGATCACTGCTCGTACTGGGCTATCCCGATATCACCAGTGCGGCCGACGATGCTGCCGAATTTCGCGTTCTCGGCCCCGATGCCATCGAGGCGTTCGATGGCCATGTCGTCGATAACATGAAACGCAAGGGGAAGCCGCTTCGCGGCAAACCGCTGTTGCCGGAAGGTCATGCCTGGCTATTGATTGAGTTCAGCGGCGAAGAGCAGAAAGAAGCCAATGATAAGGCCGAAAAGGCCTTCGCTCGGCTGAAAAGAATTGGCACGCACGCTTCCGGGATGCGCCTGGTCGAGCCCGAAGGCGAGCAGCGGCTCGTCTGGGAAATCCGCGAAGACGGGGTCGGGGCGAGCGTGATCCCCGGCATCGAAGAGGCTTGGCCGTCCTGGGAGGACGCGGCGGTGCCGCCGGAGCGGCTCGGCGATTATCTGCGTGATTTTCATAAGCTGAACGAGCGCTTCGGCTATACGGCCACGCTGTTCGGCCATTTCGGCGATGGCTGTGTCCATGCGCGGATGACCTTCGGTCTCAAGACCAAGGAGGGCGTCGCCCGGTTCCGGCAGTACATGTACGACGCGACCGATCTGTGCCTCAAATATGGCGGATCGCTGTCGGGCGAGCACGCCGATGGGCAAGCGAAGGGCGAATTATTGCTGAAAATGTTCGGCCCCGAACTGATCCAGGCGTTCCGCGAGTTCAAGACGATCTGGGATCCGCATTGGCGGATGAATCCCGGCAAGGTTATCGACGCCCATCCACTCGATGCAAATCTGCGCTTGGGCCCGGATTACGCCCCTCGGCATGTCAAAACCCATTTTCGCTATCCCGACGATCACGGCAGCTTTGCACAGGCGGCCGAGCGCTGCTTTGGCGTCGGCAAATGTCGCACGCCGGGCGATAGTGGCCAGATCATGTGCCCGAGCTTTCAGGCGACCCGCGAGGAGATGCATTCGACCCGCGGCCGGGCGCATCTGCTGTTCGAAATGATGCGCGGCGATTCGCTGAAAAAAAGCTGACAGGAGGAGGGCGTGCGCGAGGCGCTCGATCTCTGCCTGCAGTGCAAGGGGTGCAAGCACGATTGCCCGGTCTCGGTCGACATGGCGACCTACAAGGCCGAGTTTCTCGCCCACTATTATAAAGGTCGGTTGCGTCCGCGCTCGGCCTACAGCATGGGCCTGATCATGTGGTGGGCGCGGGTCGCGATGCTGGCTCCGGGGTTGGTCAATCTGTTGCTGCGCATACCGGGGCTCGGCGAAGCGCTGAAGACCGCCGCCGGCTTTACCAACGAGCGCGAGGTGCCGGCCTTTGCCGGGGAGAGCTTTCAAAACTGGTTTCAGCGCCAGCCTAGGATGACCGACGGTGGCCGCCGGCCGGTGATGCTTTGGCCAGACACCTTCAACAATTACTTCTATCCCAATACGGCGAAAGCCGCAGTGCGCGTCCTCGAAGCCGCCGGTTATTACGTGAGCGTGCCGCAAGCGCCGCTGTGCTGTGGCCGACCGCTTTACGATTACGGCATGCTCGATCTCGCCAGGAGGCACCTCCTCCAAATCGTCGATGTGTTGCGCCCGGACATCCGCGCCGGGGTGCCGGTCGTCGGTCTCGAGCCGAGCTGCCTGTCGGTGTTCCGCGATGAGCTCCGCAATATGCTGCCCGACGACGAGGATGCCCAACGGCTCGCCTGCCAGTCCAAGACCTTGAGCGAATTGCTGCTGGCCACTCCCGGCTGGAAGCCGCCAAAACTGATGGCAAAGGCATTGGTGCAGACGCATTGTCACCATAAGGCCGTGCTCGACGCCGACAAGCAGCACGAAATGTTTGAAAAAATCGGCCTGAAGCTGCAGCCGAACCCGACCGGGTGCTGCGGCCATGCCGGTTCGTTTGGCTATGAGGCCGATCACTATCCTGTGTCGATGGTGATTGCGGAGCAAGCGTTATTGCCCGCAGTACGCAGCGCCGGCAGCGACACACTGATAATCGCCGACGGCTTTAGCTGCCGCCAGCAAATCCAACACGGCGCCGGACGCTATCCGCTTCATCCGGCCGAGGTCTTGGAACTTGCTTTGAAAAACGAGCGGATAACGGTGGCACGCGAGATCGAGGAGCGACTGCGCCAATCGCCCGCGAGCGTCGACCCAACGACAGGTATGGCGGCGCTGGCAGCAATCGCCGCCGCCGGGGCTTTGGCGGTGTGGCTCGGCCGTCGATCGGCGCGATCCCTCCGTCCAAGCTAGATCACCTGACCGCGGCAAGTGGAAAATATTGCGAGACCAATGACCACCGAAGGCCAGCTTCCTGGCTCAGTAGCCGCTCATCAATGGGAGGCATCATGATCGCACTTCATTCGAAATCGCTCTTGGCAGGTGTTGCCTTGGCGGCGATGTTGCTGCCAATATCGGCATATTGCCAACAAGCTACCCCAACCCGTCGGAGCAACAAACGGCGAATGGGGGCAGGGGCGCGTCTGAAATCGAAGTTCTTCCCGCAAGCCAGTTGGTTAACCGCCCCTTGATTGACCCGCAAGGTCGAGACGCCGGGCAGATCCAAGGGATCATCGTCGATACGGGGAACGGTGCTGTCGACTTTGTCGTGGTTGCGGGAAATAACAACTTCAATCTGAACGGAGAGCTGATCGCGGTGCCGTGGGCGGCTCTGGTGTCTCCGATGACGACCGATGGGCCGATTACCGTCAAGGTTGCTGCTGACAAGCTTGCGCAAGCGCCGCGGATCAACGCGAACCGACTGAACGCTCTGGAGCAGCCGCCGACACGCGCCGATTTGTATGGCTTTTATGGGTATCCCTACTGATCCGGATATTATGGCGGCTACACCGGCCGTGTTCCACCCGCTGCCGTCGCGCCGCGCTATGGAGCAGCGCCCGGTTGGGGAATGTCGGGACCTTACGCTGCCGGACCGGCAAATCGGTACAATCAGCCGAACCCGCCCACTCCGACCGGAAATCAGCTGGTCAATAACGGACTCGTCGTCAGCCCCGACGGTGTTATCTCGGAACTCGAGTCGGCGGAGACAAGCTCGACCAAGGCAATGCGCTCGGCTCCAGTTTTCGCGAACAATCCGGGCGGCAATGCGATCGGTCACATCAAACGGGTGCTGATCGACCCGGAGCGGGGCAAGGTCGCCTTTGTGCTGATTGAGCAGGGCGGTTTTCTGGGGTTGGCGCCAAGATGGTATGCCGTCCCGGTCGAGGCTCTCGACTGGGCACCGTATCAGGGCGGTTACCGGCTGACAGTGAATGCCAATCTATTGAATGGGGAACCGGCGGTGCAGCC